>DASZCR010000164.1:0-13989 GCA_035942915.1 Pyrinomonadaceae bacterium
GGCAGCCCTCTCTTAGACACGTCCCATCACCTCTTCACAAAGTTTTGCGTACTCGTTCGCCCCGGAAGAATGCGGCGCGAAAGAGAAGATAGACTCCTTGTAGGCGGGGGCTTCCTCCAGACGGACGCTCTTTGTGATGACCGTCTCGAACATCTGTTGACCGAAGACGTTCTTAATCTGCTCGTAGACTTCCCTCGCCAGCGTCGTGCGTTTGTCATGCAAGGTTATCACCACGCCTAGGACGCGTAGATTCGGGTTCGGACGCGCCTTCACCTTCTCTATCGTCTCCAACAGGTCGTCCGTCCCTTCCAGCGCGAAATAGGAGGACTGAATCGGTATCAGCACATGTGTCGCCGCCACCAGAGCGTTAACCGTTATCAGACCGAGCGTCGGTGGTGTGTCGATGAGAATCACATCGTAGCGCGCTCTCAAGCTTTCGAGCCGGTCTTTAAGGCGGAAAGGGGCGTCGAAATCGCCCACCAGTTTCGATTCCAGCTTGGCGAGGTTGATTTTCGCCGGAATCATGTCGAGCCCTTCGATGGCAGTCTGGTAGAGGTACTCCTCCAGACTGCTCTGGCCGTCGACCATCATGTCGTAGGCAGAACGTTCGACCGTCTGCGGGTTGAGAAAGGAGATGGAACTGTTCCCTTGCGGGTCGAGGTCTAAGAGCAGCACCCTCAACCCTTTGCGCGCAAAGGCGGCCGCCAGATTAATGGCCGTCGTGGTCTTACCCACGCCGCCCTTCTGATTCGCAATCGCGATGACGACACGTCTTCCTGCGCGCGCCTGTGTCTGCGTGTTGTAGGCTTCGTCTGGGCTCAACAAAAAACCTCACATCGGCAGGTCGCCAGCTTCCCCTATCACATCCGGCCACTCATCTTCCGTCGAGGACTCTTCTTCCGTCGTGCCGACCGTGTTGCGAGAAGCGCGTATCACATCTTCGTTCACGTAGATGGGGCTGTCTGCGCGTAGCGCCAGCGCAATGGCATCCGAAGGGCGCGCGTCGAGCATGACGGGCTCGCCCTCGCTGTTGCGCATCTCTATCACGGCGAAAAACGTGTTCTCCCTCAGTTCCGTGACCACGACACGTTCGACGCGTGCCCCCATCTGGATAATCAGATTGCGTAGCAGGTCGTGCGTCATGGGTCTCTGCGGGGCAATCTTCTCGATTTCGAGGGCGATGGCGTTGGCCTCGTAAGCCCCAACCCAGATGGGCAGCATCGTCTCGCTGTTGACGTCTTTAAGAATGATAATCGGCGTGCCGCTGCTTGGGTCCATCATCAAACCCCTAATTTTTACCTCAATTTCCATGCTGCCACCTCACCCTTTGCTTTAAGCCCTGACTGCCTCAAGCCAACTCCCCGTAGAGACTGTTAGGCTTGGCCTCCGTCACACGAACCTTGACAATCTGCCCCGCTAAATCGACTCCGCAGGGGAAGTTCAAGACCTTATTGCAGGTGCTATGTCCGGTCATATCCGAGACGGATTTGGAACTCTCTCCCTCGACCAGCACGTCCAACACCTGCCCTACGTAATCCTCGAAAATCTTCTTCTGGATGCCTTTCTGTAACCTCTCAAGCGCGAGGAAACGCTCCGTCTTGACCTCCTCCGAGACCGTGTCGGAGAGTTTGGCGGCGGGCGTCCCCTTCCTCTCGGAATACTTGAATATATAGAGGCTATCGTATTGACATTGCTCGACCAGACGCATCGTGCCCTCGAACTCTTTATCTGTCTCGCCGGGAAAGCCGACGATGATATCGCTCGTCAGTGCGATACGGCGTCGTGCTTTTTTAATGGCCTCGACCTTCGAGAGATAATCGGCCGTCTTATAACCTCTGCGCATCGCGCGCAGCACACGGTCGTCGCCCGACTGCACGGGCAGATGCACCCAGTTGCAGAGGTTCTCGTGCTCGTCTATGGCGTCAACGATGTCCGGATGAAAATCGCGCGGAAAAGAGGTCGTGAACTTGATGCGCGGCATTCCTGTCGCGGCCACTGCGCGGAGCAGGCGCGAGAAAGGGGTTGCGCCTGCTACATGCTCCAATCCGGCCTCCGTCCTCGGCCTGTAGCTGTTGACGTTCTGCCCTATCAGGTGCACCTCTCTAAAACCTTCTTCGAGCAGTCGGGAAACCTCACGGACAATCTCAGAGGCCGTCCGGCTCCTCTCACGCCCGCGCGAGTACGGGACGATACAGTATGTGCAGAATTTGTTGCAGCCTTCGATAATCGGTAGAAAAGCGACGTAGCGCGAGTGGCGCTCGACGTGCGACACCTCCCAACTTTCGCCTTCGAGTCTTTCGCCCAGGTCGGAGGCCCTGCGCTCCCCCTTCTTGAGCCGCTCGATGAGTGCAGGGATGCGGTCTGTGGCGCGCGTGCCTGCGACCAGGCGCACGGCCGGGGCGTGGTCGAAAATCGCCTCGCCCTCCAACTGCGCGACGCAGCCCATCACGCCGATGAGCGGCTCACTCTTTGCGCGCGCGTGCCGCAAATCTCCTATCCGCGTATAAACCTTCTGCTCTGCGCGCGCACGCACGGAACATGTGTTGTAGAGCACTATGTCTGCTGTCTCCGGCGAGTCTGCTAGAGCATAGCCCGCCTCGCGCAGACGGCTCGACGCGCGCTCCGTATCGGACGCGTTCATCTGACAGCCGAAGGTCTCTATGTAGACGCTTTCCTTAGACATCATCTAACTCTCAACAGACCGCACGCGAGAGAGTGTAACAGAACTTCGCACGACGAAGCGAGACACACTATCTCAGCATGCTACCTGCGCCGCTTCGCCGCGCCAGCTTTCGCGCCCGTCCGACGCGCCTGTGCGCCGTCCTGCCCCGAAGCCTTTTTCAAGACCCGGTTCTCCAACATCCAACGTGCAGTCGCCCGCGTCGTCTCCTCTTCGACCGCTCCGCCAATCATGCGCGCCAACTCTCCGACCCTCTCGTCCGCCTCCAACTCGCGCATTTTCGTCAACGTGCGACTGCCCTCGACCTCTTTGGAGACGACGTAATGATGGTCTGCATAGCGCGCAATCTGCGGTTGATGCGTGACACAGAGAACCTGTCGCCTGTCTGCCAGAATCTTCAGACGACGACCGACGGCATCTGCAGTCATGCCGCCTATCCCCGTGTCTATCTCGTCGAAGACCATCGTCGCCCCCTGCGTCCGTGCCTCCTCCTCCGCATCCGCTCCGCCACAGATGATGCGCAGCGTCAACATCAGTCTCGACAGTTCCCCTCCCGAAGCAACGCGTGAGAGAGGACGCGCGTCCTCTCCGACATTCGCGGAGAGCAGGAACTCCACTCTGTCGATTCCGTTCGCCGCCCACGCTCTCTGATTTTCGCAAGCCTCTTCCGACTCACCCGTCTCGAAAGAGACTCTGAAGCGCGCGCCCTCCATCGAAAGTTGTCCCAGCTCTGCGGAGACGCGCTCCTCCAACCTCCGCGCCGCCGCGCGTCGAATCCCTGACAGTTTCCGCGCCAGAGGCAGATACTCACGCGCCGCCGCTTCGGCCGCTTGCGAAAGTTCGCCCCGCTTCTCCTCCAGAGACCCCAGTTCCGACAGTTGCCTGCGGAGCTCTTCCTTCAACGCTATCAGACCTTCCAGGTCGCGCCCGTATTTACGCTTGAGACGCTCCAGTTCGGCCAGACGGCTCTCGATGTGGTTGAGCCTCTCCGGTGAAAAATCCACGCCATCGCCATAGTCTCTGAGCCCCTCAGCCACGTCCTTCACCAACAGGGCAGCCGTCTCCAGAGTTTCGAGCCAGCCCGCTACGCGTCCGTCAATCGAATGCAGTTCCTGTACACGCTTGCGCGCAGACGAGAGACGTGACAGCACGCTCTGGTCGCTCTCGTAGAGTTCAGCGTAACCGCCCGCACACAACTCGAAAGCTTTCTCCGCGTGCGCGAGCAGCGCCTTCTCCGATGCCAGTTCGGTGTCCTCGTTCGGCTGCAATGCAGCCTTCTCAATCTCCGCAATCTGGTATCGCAGGTAGTCGCTGACCCTCTCCCTCTCCGACTCGTTAATCTCCAGTGCCCTCAATGCTTCGACCGCGCTCTTCCATCTATCGAAGACCGAGGCGACCTCCGCCCTCAACTTTTCACACGCCGCAAAACTGTCCAGCATCTCAAGCTGCGAACGCGAAAGCGACAGAGAGTGCTGTTCGCCCTGACCGAGGATTTCGAGCAGGTACGGCTGTAGACTCTTGAGCGTAGAGGCCGTGACGCTCTGGTTATTGACGAAAATCCTGCTCCGGCCGCTCTCCTGTATCTCCCTGCGAATCAGCAACTCCTCGTCTTTTTCAAACTGTAGACCGGCCGCTTCCAACACTTCTCGCACCTTCGCTTCGGCCCCCCCGCCCAACTCGAAATGGCCTTCGACGGCGGCGCTCCGCTCGCCCGTCCGAATCAAGTCCACGCCGCCCCGCCCGCCGAGGAGCAGCCCCAGTGCGTCCACGATGATGGACTTCCCGGCTCCGGTCTCCCCCGTGAGCAGTGAGAGCCCCTCGTGCAACGAAAAGCTCAAGTGACTTATGACCGCAAGATTTTTAATGCTAAGGAACTTTAACATGAACGATTTTCTAACTATGTGTTAAGAACAAACCTTTAAAGTGACGCCTCAATATCATACTTCGACCGGTTCAGAACCGCTGATTATACACCCTTGACCGAATCTTTCCTCGCAGGTAGTATGCGCACTGTTTTTCAATCCATCCCGCCTAACGAAAGGGCTACAAAAATGTCGTTTAATAAAATAATTTTGGTAGGCAATCTCGGACGCGACCCGGAGCTGCGCTATACGCCGCAGGGCACGCCCGTCTGTAGTTTCACACTCGCGACCAACGAGCGCCGAAAAGACAAGTCTGGTGAGATGCAGGATCAGACCACATGGTTTCGCGTCACACTCTGGGGGAGACAGGCCGAAACCGCCTCGCAGTACCTCGCCAAGGGTCGCCCCGTCTACGTCGAAGGCCGTCTCCGCGTAGAGGAGTGGACAGACCGCGACGGACGCTCACGTTACACCCTCGAAGTTCACGCTACCGACATGCAATTTATCAGCGGTGGCAGGGGCGATGACGCTGTGCCTACCGCACGCGGCGAATCTTCATCTTCAATCGACAGGTCTGCCGATGCAGATATCGGTGACGATGATATCCCCTTCTAGCCTCTGTCAGGAAATTGTCGGCGCGCCGACAATTCCTCTAGTTATTTATTAAGTCGCGACGTGTGAACCCGTCTGCTCGCTAGAGTCCGAGCGCACGCAGTTTTTGATAACGGCGTGCCAGACGTTCGCTCTGCGTGAGATTTGTAGCCTCACGCAGACTCTCTTCCAGAGCGCCACCCAGAATTTCCGCCGTCTCCTTCACGGATGTGTGCGCGCCCGCCTCCGGCTCAGGAACAACCCTGTCGATAATTCTCAACTCTTTCAAATCCTGCGCCGTGAGCCGTAAGGACTCGGCCGCACGCGGCGCTTCCGCCGCGTCTTTCCAGAGAATCGCCGCACACCCTTCCGGTGTGATGACCGAATAGACAGCATTCTCCAACATCAACACTTGGTCGCCGACCCCTATCGCGAGCGCTCCGCCAGAGCCGCCTTCCCCGATGATGGTCACGATAATCGGCACGTCGATACGCGCCATCACCAGCAGGTTACGCGCAATCGCCTCCGCCTGCCCGCGCTCCTCTGCATCGATGCCCGGATACGCTCCCGGCGTGTCGATAAAAGAGATGATAGGACGGCCGAATTTTTCGGCCAGTTGCATGACCCGCAGGGCTTTACGGTACCCTTCCGGCTTCGCCATCCCGAAATTTCTGTGGCGTCTCTGCTTCGTGTCACGCCCTTTCTGCTGTCCGACGACGGCTACTGGGAGACCTCTAAACAGAGCCATCCCGCAGACCATCGCCGGGTCGTCCGCGAAACGCCTGTCGCCGCGTACTTCGACGAAGTCTTCAAACAACTCCTCGATTAAGTCGAGCGTGTATGGACGGTCTGGATGCCTCGCCAGTTTCACACGCTCGAACGCGCTTTTTGAGACCTCTGTCATGTGACTTCTTGTAGCCTTTATCCTTCGCGTGTCGAGAACTCTGTACGGAAAGCTAAATTATAAACGCTTCAACGTCAATCTACACAGGCAGGCGGCTTCCCAGCCATTCTATCCGACACCCCAACTCCGTAAGAGACGATTCCAGCCGTAAACTCCCCTCGACGCGCAAAGCGTTGTGTGCGCGCGTGCGGACTAACACGCCGTCCAGATGCAGTTCGATTAAGACTTCGCACTCGCCTTTATGAGATTCGAGCACGCGCCAGAGTCTGTCGAGCGTGCTGTCGTTCGACAAGACAGGCGGGACACGTATGACCATCATGCGCGCTCGCTTCTGCAGCACCTCATCCAGATTTGCGACCACATCTGTGATAATGTTTGCGACCCCTTCGTCGCTGACTTCGAGTCGTCCTGTCACCAGCACCGCCGCGTCATCTTTCAATAACTGTCTGGCTTTATTAAAAGCCTCCGGCCACACGACACACTTGACTCCACCTGCCTGGTCTTCCAGACGGAAGAGCGCGAAAGAATCGCCCTTCTTCGTGGTCTTAACCTGCAACTCGGTCACGATGCCCCCGACCTGCACCTTGAGCCCGCTCTCCATCCCAAGTAAATTCAGTGTATTAGGGCATTTTAGCTCATCTAAAATATGCACATAATTTTCAAGCGGATGGCCTGTGATATAAAACCCTATCGCGCTCTTTTCACCCGCCAACAACTGCACGGAGGACCAGGGCTCCGCTTGAAGCAACTCTTCATCCAACTCGGACGCTTGCTCGACGACTCCTAAAAAGAGACTGTCTTGGCCGCAGGCGCGCGACTGTTGCGCGCGTGCGCCGCGCGAGAGAGCCGTATCAATCGAGGCAGAGAGCCGCGCACGCCAACTGTGCTTGGATTCTCCGCAGGTGTTCAAAGAGTCGAAAGCCCCTGCGCACACCAGACTCTCTAAGACTCTCTTATTGAGCGCCTTTGAACCGACCCTCTCGGCGAAGTCGAAAATAGACCGAAAGGCGCCGTCTTCGCGTGCCTTGAGAATCGTCTCGACGCTCGCATGACCGACGCCCTTGATAGCCTCCAGACCGAAACGTATCGTCCCCGCGCCGGGTGTGAAACCGCCTCCACTTTCGTTCACGTCAGGAGGCAGCAGCTTGATATTCTGCGTCTTCAGTTCGTTGGAATATTTAAAGACCTTCGTCGTATCTTCGAGTTCATTCGAGAGCACTGCGGCGTAGAAATGCTCCGGATAATGGGCCTTGAGATAGGCCGTCTGAAAGGCCAAGTAGGCGTAGGCGACGCTGTGGCTGCGGTTAAAACCGTAATCGGCGAACTGCGCCATGAGAGAGAAAATCTGCTGCGCCTTCTCTCTCTTGATGTTTCTTTCGACTGCCCCTTTAATAAATTTCTCTTCGTGGCGCGCCATCTCCTCCCGTTTTTTCTTGCCCATCGCGCGGCGCATCAGGTCTGCCTCGCCGAGGCTGAACCCTGCCAGTTTCTGCGCCAGCTGCATAATCTGCTCTTGATAGACGATGATGCCGTAAGTGTTTGAAAGAATCTCTTTCATCTCTGGCACGATGTAGCGCACTGACTTGTGCCCGTGATGTCTTTCGATGAAGTCATCGACCATTCCGCCGTCGAGCGGTCCCGGTCGATAGAGTGCGTTGAGAGCGGCTAAATCCTCCAACCCCTTAGGCTTGAGACGACGACAAATCTCCTGCATGCCGACGGATTCGAACTGGAAGACGGCCTCCGTGCGCCCTTCCGCGAAGAGCTGCATCGTCTTGGCGTCATCGAGCGGAATGGCCGGCCAGTCGATTTCGACATCATGCACTTGCTTAATGGTTTTTAAGCAATCGCTTATAACCGTTAAGGCCGTCAGCGCCAGAAAATCCATCTTCAGCATGCCCGTCTTCTCTAAGTCGGACATGGCATACTGCGTCGTTAACTCCTGCCGCGAGGAGACGGCGACAGGTATCAGTTCATCCAGAGGCGCGGGCGAGATGACGACGCCCGCCGCATGCACGGAGGCGTGCCTGGCACACCCTTCCAGACGCCTTGCCAGGTCTATCAGTTCGCGCACCTGCGCGTTATCCTCTATGGCTTTGCGCAGTTCCGGCACCTGTTCGAGCGCCTGCCCGATAGAGACGTTGCGGCCGCGTACGGGCGGAGGGATTAACTTGGCGATGCGGTCGACCTCTGCATAAGGCATATTGAGAGCGCGTCCGACGTCTTTAATCGCCGCTTTCGAGGCCATCGTCCCGAACGTGATGATTTGACAGACCGAGTCGCGTCCGTAGAGGTCTGTCACGTGCTGTATGACGGAATCACGCCCACGGACGCAGAAATCGATGTCTATATCGGGCATCGAGACCCGTTCCGGGTTGAGAAAACGCTCAAAGAGCAGGTCGTATTGCAGCGGGTCGATGTCTGTAATCTCTAGGCAGTAGGCCACGAGCGAGCCTGCGGCAGAGCCGCGGCCTGGGCCAACCGGAATCGCGTGTTCGCGCGCATAGCGTATAAAATCCCAGACAATGAGAAAATAGCTCGCGAACCCCATCTGCTTAATCATCGCAATCTCGCGCGAGATTCGCTCCTGGTATTCGCTCATCGAACGCTTCAACTCGCTCCTCGCGGCCGCAGGCTCCCATACGGAGGCGCGCCTGCGCTCGTAGCCTTCCCTGACGATTTTTTCGAAATATTCGTCCAGACTCAAGTCCTTATCGGACGCGGGGATAGGGAAATTGGGGACAAAATTGGTGCTGCTCGGCAGTTGCAGGTCGCACATCTCTGCGATGTCGAGCGTGCGCGTCAGCGCCTCAGGTATCTCTCTGCCGAAAATCGCCCACATCTCTTCGGCTGAACGGACATAGAAATTGGGCGAGCCGTAGCGTAGACGGTTCGGGTCTTGGATAGTCTTGCCGGAGCCGATACAGAGCAGCACATCGTGCGCCTGCGCGTCGTCCGGGTTGAGGTAATGCGCGTCGTTTGTGGCGACGAGCGGAATCCCTGTCCTCTTAGAGAGCTCTACCAGAGGCTTCCTGATTCGCTTCTGCGCATCAAGGTCGTGCTCTTGAATTTCGAGAAAATAGTTTCCCGCTCCCAAGACTTCTTGGAATTCGTTGGCAGCCGTCGCGGCCTCCTCGCAGGCTCCCCGCGCCAGCAGCGCGGAGGGCACACCCGACATGCATGCGGACAGACCGACGAGTCCGCTGCTATATTTCGACAACAGTTCGAAGTCGATACGTGGTTTGTAGTAGAAACCCTCTGTAAAAGCCTTCGAGGTCAGACGCACGAGGTTGTGATAGCCTTCGAGGTTCTTTGCCAGCAGTATCAGATGATAGTTGGCTTTCTCGCCGGGTTTGCCGCTCCCCTTCTCCCTATCCAGACGACTCCCGCGTGTGATGTAGACCTCGCAGCCGATTATCGGCTTCACTCCTTGCGCCTTCATCGCATGGTAGAAAGAGATTGCACCGTAGAGGTTGCCGTGGTCTGTCATCGCGCAGGCGGGCATTTGCAGTTCGGCCACGCGCTTGGCGAGGGGTTTTATCTGGATTGCTCCATCGAGGAGACTATGGTCTGTGTGCAGATGCAAATGTACGAAGTTGTTATTCGACATCGAAGTTTTCGTTTTTCGTTTACAGGGGCGACCGACGAAATGTGCAAAAGCTTGACGGCGCAACGCCGCGACGGGGACGCACTATATCACGTGTTGCACTCTTACGTTGAACCCAAGATATAGGAAAGGCGGGCAGACCGTCACGGGAAAGCTTTTGCGCGCACGAAGATTATCAGGCTCGAATCATAAAGTGCTTTAGCTGCCGTGCGCCGTCGTCATTGCTCTCGTCACTCCCACTCGATTGTGCTCGGAGGCTTGGAGCTGATGTCGTAGACCACACGATTGATGCCACGCACCTCGGAAACCAGACGCGTCGAGATACGCCCCAGCACGTCATGCGGCAGACGCGCCCAATCAGCAGTCATCCCGTCCACACTAGTGACGGCGCGCACTGCCACCACCTGTTCGTATGTCCGGAAATCCCCCATCACGCCGACCGTCGAGACCGGCAGCAGCACCGGAAAAGCTTGCCAGACGCTGTCATAGAGATTCGCCAGACGCAGCTCTTCTTCGACGATTTGGTCTGCCGCACGTAGAAGTTTGAGACGAGGTTCAGTGATTTCCCCCAGAATACGTACCGCCATGCCGGGTCCCGGAAACGGGTGTCGGCCGATTACTTCTTCCGGAACTTCGAGTTCGCGCCCGATGGTGCGCACCTCATCCTTGAACAGTTCACGGAGAGGCTCAATCAGGCGTAGACGCATGCGTTCCGGGAGGCCGCCGACGTTATGATGGCTCTTGATGACGGCCGACGGGCCGTGAACCGAAACCGACTCAATCACGTCAGGATAGAGCGTCCCCTGCACCAGAAAATCTACGTCCCCTATTCGTTGCGCCTCTTTTTCAAAGACCTCTATAAAGACACGGCCGATGATTTTTCTCTTCTCCTCCGGGTCTGTGACGCCGCCGAGCGCGCTTAGAAACTCTTTTTCGGCCCGCACGCCGACGACGTTTAAGTTCATGCGTTGCTTGAAGAGCGCGCCGGTGGCCTCAAATTCACCTTCTCTTAAAAGCCCTGTATCCACGAAGATGCAGGTCTGCTGCTCACCTATCGCTCGATGTACGAGCGCGGCCGCGACGGTTGAGTCTACGCCCCCTGAGAGTCCGCAAATGACGCGTCCTGTGCCGACTGTCGAGCGGATTTTTTCGACCTGCTCCGAGATAATCGCGCTCGGCGTCCAATCGGCTTTCAGCCGGCAGACGTTGTAGAGAAAATTTCTCAGGATTTGTGTCCCGAAAGGCGTATGCGCCACCTCAGGATGAAACTGAAGCCCGTATATGCGCTTGCTTAAACTCTCGAAAGCGTTAAGCGCATCATTAGTCGTCGCCGTGACGCGGAATCCGTCGGGAACGCGGGTCACGTAATCTCCGTGACTCATCCAGACATCGATTTCACCGGGCAGACTGGTGAAGAGTGGGCTGTCCGGCTCTGTGATGGAGAGACGTGCGTAGCCGTATTCCCTGTTGGGCGAGGGGCTGACTTCACCGCCGAGGTCGTGCGCCAGCAATTGCAGGCCGTAACAGATGCCGAGGGTCGGACAGTCGAGCTTTTCCAGTAACCCTCGATTGAGGCGCGGCGGGTTCGGGTCGTAAACGGAAGACGGGCCACCAGATAAAATCAGTGCTCTGGGGTTTGCTGCAAGAATCGTCTCGACGGGGGTGTTGAAAGGCAATATCTCGCAATAGACGCCCGCTTCGCGCACGCGACGTGCGATAAGCTGTGTGTATTGCGAGCCGAAGTCTAATATAATGACGGTGTTATGGGTCATATTATCACTCAAAGTAAACCTCCCGGTCGCAGTGCGCGTCTGAAGATGTCAGTCCGTTCTTTCTTGCAGCGCGAAGATTATATGCTTTTCGTCCGGTCGCACAAAATTGCCCTGTTCACATAAGTTTATGGATATTCGCAGAAAAAATGGTCGAAGCGCGTTCCTAGATGCTGGGGAACGTGTCTCGACCTGTCGAATTTTTTTGAGCCTGGGATTGTTTTTTTTATTTTTGGCGAGTGCCCTTCCCGCAGCATCGCAGGAGGGGCGTCTTTCTCTATCGAAGCCTCTCAAAATCAGGTGGAAGTATAAGACGGCCTCGACCGTCAATTTAACCCCCGCTTTCGATAAAGGTAATGTCTACCTGCCTTTATCAGCAGGAGATGTCGTCTCTCTGAGAAGCGTGGACGGAGAGCTTAACTGGAAGACGGAGACTGGCGGAGACATCTCTGCCTCGCCCGTGGCCGACGACAGGGGCGTCTATATCGCTTCCGAAACGACGACGGAGGCAGCCGGGGCGTATTCGCCACGCGCGACGGGAGCCATTCGCGCGCTCGGCAATAAGAGTGGCGTGACGCTGTGGATGCGGACTCTACAGAGCCCGATTCGGGGGGTTTTGGCCTCTGATGGTCATGCCGTCTACGGCGGCGCGGCCGATGGTCGCGTCTACGCGATAAGAAAAGATACGGGACAGATTGTCTGGGTTTTAGAGCATAGCGCGCCGTTTCTCTCTCATCCGGTCGTCAGCGGAAACGATTTATATATCGGCAGCGAAGACGGCACGCTGTTCTGCATCAATAGAGAGACGGGACAAGTTCGCTGGCGTTATCGGACTCGCGGCTCTTTGCGTGCGCCCGTCGCAGTCGTTGACCAGATGGTTTTTGTCGGTTCGGCAGATAGGAACGTCTATGCGATTCGGGCGCTGGATGGTCGTCTGCGCTGGCGTGTGCGGACGGGAGCGGCGGTGCAATCCGTGCTGCCGACGCTGAAAGGTCTGGTGGTGACTTCGCTGGACAATTTCGTCTATGCGTTGTCGCCTGCACGCGGCGTCCGTCTGTGGAAACGACAACTGGCGGGACGCGTGGCGGGGCAGCCTTTGGCGGCGGACGACGGGGCATTATTCGCGCCTCTGGCGGGAGACGAATGTGTAGTGCTGGACTTGCGCGACGGGAGAAAGCTGAACAGTCTCGAAGTCGGGGAGGACAACAACACAGGCGCGTCGCCTATCGCCGTTGGCTCGTTGTTGTTGGTGACGACGCGACAGGGACTTTTCGCATATGGTGAATGGTCTGAGACCGGCACGCAGGGCAATTAGCTTCGCGCTTTACTGTTGCGCCTGCGCGGGTCGGCGTCTGAACAGAGAGGCTAATCTGGAGACGAGGCCATGCAGGACGTAGGCGGCGGCGAGCACTAAGAGGACGGGGCCGGAGAAGAGCCAGAGGAGCATCCCGACGGCGGCGACGAGTAGAATGGCGACGCGTGTGGTGCGCTTCCCTACCCCGACCGCTTTGAAACTCGAATAGCGAATCGTGCTGACCATCAGCGCAGAGAGTGCCGCGACCAATCCCATCAACAATCCGCTGTAGAGCGCAGCCATGTCACCGTATCGCGAACGCACCAGAGGCTCCGGCGCGAAATGGATGATGGCGGCAATCAGCCCGGCCGCCGCAGGTATCGGCAATCCCACGAAACTCTTTTTATCAACCTTGGCCGTTCCTTCCAGCAGAGGGCGTGGACGTGTTGCCTGCACGTTGAAACGCGCGAGTCGGAAAGCGCCGCAGATGAGGAACATGAAGGAGACGAACCAGCCGAACTTATGTTGCGGGCTGCCGTCCTCGAAGGTCGCGCCGTAGCCCCATGCGTAGGCCAGCACGGCCGGGGCGATGCCAAACGTCAGCACGTCTGCAATCGAGTCCAACTGTACGCCGATTTCGGTCGTGGTCTTTGTCAGACGCGCGATGCGGCCGTCGAGCATGTCGAAGAGAATCGCCCACGCGATAGCGACCGACGCGTTATTGAAGTGTGTGACGGCGCGCGCCGCATCGTCGTCGAGCAACTGGAAGCCGCGTAGTGCCCCCATGACGGCGAAAAAGCCCATCGAGATGTTGGCTGCAGTGAAGGCGGAGGGCAGCAGGTAGAGACCCTTCTTCAAGCCACGTCTTTCCTTCGCGGGGACGGTGTAATCGTCTTCCACGGCGGGCGCGTTACCGGCCATCGCGTACCCTCCCGACGACGGTGACGCCGCCGCTCACCCTCTGTCCTACGCTCAGTTGCACTTCGACTTCGGGCGGCAGCACGAGGTCTGTGCGCGAACTGAACTTGATGAGGCCGATGCGTTCGCCCACGCTGACGTGGTCGCCCGCGCGTTTCCAGCAGACGATGCGACGCGCGAGAATGCCCGCAATCTGCTTGCAGACGACCGTCACGCGTTCGCCGCGAATGGTCAGCGCGTTCTGCTCGTTGATGAGACTTGCGTCGTCGCGTGTCGCCATCTTGAAACGGCCTTTCGTGTAGGTCACGTCAGTCACTTCGCCTGCGATGGGCGAGCGGTTGATATGTACGTCGAAGGGCGAGAG
>DASZCR010000165.1:0-21348 GCA_035942915.1 Pyrinomonadaceae bacterium
CCCCATCAATCCGGCCATCGGGTCGCCGCCCTTCTCGATGAGAATGTGGCGCGTCTTGACCTGTTCGCCGCCGGGGTCGCCTTCGGCAGCGGGCTGCGTACGGTGGCCTTCGACCTTGATGATGTGGAAGCCGAAGGGCGACTCGACGACATCGCTAATCTCGTTGTCCTTGAGCGCGAAGGCCGCGTCCTCAAAGGGCTTGACGGTCTTGCCGCGCGCGACCCAACCGAGGTCGCCGCCCTGTTCCTTGCTGCCGGGGTCGGACGAGAACTCTTTGGCGAGCGCGCCGAAATCTTCACCGCCGCGCGCGCGCTTGAGTACTTCTTCGGCCTTGCCGCGCGCCTGTGCGTCGTCGGCCTTGCGCTTCTCGTCGGCCTGCATTATCTCCGGATGCTTGGCGAGATACTCGTCAATCTCCTTGTCGGTCGGCTCGAACTGTTTGGCGAGGTCTTTGGCGTGGACGCGCCAGAGCAGGTTGGCCTGCTGAAGCTGAAGCTGCATCTGCGTCTTGCGGTCTTTGTCGAGACCGGCCTCGATGGCCTTGCGTTCGCCGACGAAGAAGCGAGCCATCTGCTTCTTGAATTCTTCGTTTGGAATGTTCGGCGGCAACATCTCGGCCTTCTTCAAGTCCTCGACGGCCTGCGTCAACTCCTGGTCTTTGCCCGGCTGTTTCATGTAGGCTTCGACTTCTTGGTCGGTGACGCTCTGCGTGGGCGCTGCGTTCGGGTTGCCCTCGCGCTGCTTGGCCTCGTGCATGCTCGCCAAGACGTAGGCGCGCATGACCTGCAACATCCGCTTGACTTCGGGGCGGTCATCGACGCCCGCGTTTCTCGCCTCCTCGCCGAGCGCGAGCATCTCGCGCAGCGTCTTGGCAAACTCCTTGCGGCGCGCCTCGTCCTTAGCGAGCGTGGCACGCACCTCCGGCGGCAGGCTCTCGGCGAAGAGCGACATGTCTTCGGGCGTGAAGTTGGCCGCGCGCGCGCGATTGGCGCTCACTTGCCAGACGATGAGACCGATGGCCGCGAGCACGGCGAAACCGGCGATGACGAGAGCCTTCGTCATCGTCGAACCGCCGCCGCGACGCGCTGTCGCAGCACCGGTCGCGGCAGGGGCGACCGGCGTCGTCAAAGACGCGCTCGTCGAGGCATCGGCGACGGAGGCGGCGCGCGCTGCTTCGGCGGCGTCCGCTTCCGCATCTGCGCTCCGGCCTAACTCGGAGGGCGTGAGGTCGGGCGCAGCCGAGGCCGCAACGTTCTCGTCGAGCCTCGTCGTATCATATGATTCGGCATCGCCCGTGCTCTGTGCCATCGAAGCGCCGCAATTAGGACACACTTCGACGTTGTCCAACACCTGAGACCCACATTCTTTACAAGTAATCATCTCTTTTCCTTCTATCAAAAGGCCGTCCGGCCGCTCTTCAATCTGACGGTTGTCCACGACGCCCGTCGCGCGCCCTTGCCGAAACTTCAAGCATAGACGCTAACGCGTCCGCCGTGCAAACTCCCGCGCGCAATCGACTAAAGCGGCGAGAGGCGGAGGCCGCAAGGCTTACGGCCGCTTCGTGCGCGGGCGCGTGGCCGGGCGCGTCGAGGCGGGACGTGTGCTGTTGTTGGCGGCAGGCGTCCGAGGTTTCGCGCCGGTTGGCGCGCTGCCTGCGGCCGGTTGTGAGGGAGTCGTCGGCGGCGCGACGATAGTCGTTTCAACCACGAAGTCTTCGGGAACGATGACGTTGCGCCGCTTGACCAACTCGTCAAGGATGCGGTCGCGCTTTTCGTTTTCGACAGCCGTCCGCGCCTGCTCTCTCGGCGACTGCGGCGGGCCGCCCGGCGTGCGCGGCGTGCCGTAGCCGATGAGGATGTGGCGTGCGCGCACCTGTTCGGCGGGCTGCCCCGAAGCGGAGGAGGGCTGCGTGCGCCGCTCATCCAGCTTGATGATGTGATAACCGAAGGGCGATTCGACGAGGCCGCTCACTTCGCCGGGTTTGAGCGCGAAGGCCGCTTCCTCAAACGACTTGACCATCATGCCGCGTCCGAACCAGCCGAGGTCGCCGCCCTGCGCCTTGCTGCCGGGGTCGGTGGAAAACTCCTGCGCCAGAGCCGAGAAATCTTCGCCCGCGCGCACGCGCCGCAAGACGGCTTCGGCCTTCGTGCGCGACTCTTTCGGGTCGAGTTCGGGATGCTTGGCAACGTAGGCGTCAACCTCCGCGTCGGTCGCCTTGAAGCGCGGCGCCAGTTGCTTGCTGTACTCTCCGGCCAGCAGGCGCGACTGCTGAAGCAGGACGACGAGTTGCGTCCTGCGCTCTTTGTCAACACCGGCAGCGATGCCCTTGCGCTTGCCGACCATCACGTTCGCCCACTGCTGCTGCAACTCTGTGCGGCGTTCGGGCGTCACCAGCGCGCTTCTGCCGGGGCCGTTCTGCTTGTAGTCTTCGAGGAACGCTTCAAACTGCTTGTCCTGACCGGGTTCTTTAAGAAACGCCTCAGCCTCTGCCTTCGTCACAATCTCTTCCATCGACTTCGCGCCCGCCTCCTGCCGACGCCTGAAGTATGACTGCGCGATGACGAAGGAGCGCGACAACTCCAACTGCAACTGTATGGCCGGCTGCGCGGCGATGCCTGCGGCACGCGCCTCCTCGGCCGTCGCAAGCATCTGCTGGATGTCTTTGGCAAACGCCTTGCGCTCGCTCTCGTCTCCGGCAAGCTGCGCGCGAAGCTGCGGCGGGAAGCCGAGTCCATCAACAATCAACGCCATATCCTCAGCCGTCAGCTTGATGCTTTGTTGCTGCGGCGCGGTGGCGGAGGGGCGCTGTGCCGGCGTTGCCGGACGCTGTGGCGGCGTGCGACGCGGCTGCGTCCGTCTCTGCGCGGCAATCTCTGTGGCGGGTAAAAGAGCCACGACGAGCGCGGCGACGGCGACGAAAAATCTCTTTTGTGATGACAAGACTACTGCCCTTCCCGTTCTGTGCTATGAGTTTCGGAGCGGTGCTCGACGAGTTCGAGCAGCACGCCTCCGGCGGTTGAGGGATGAATAAAGGCGACGAGACAATTACCTGCGCCGACGCGCGGCTCTTCGTCGATGAGACGCACGCCCTGCGCTTTCAGACGCGCCAGCGAGGCGCGGATGTCCGCGACGCGGACGGCGATGTGATGGATGCCCGCTCCACGCTTTTCGAGGAAACGCGCGACGGGCGAATCCGCCCCCGTCGGCTCCAACAACTCGATGCGCGGCTCGCCGACTGGCAGCATGGCGACGCGTACGCCCTGCTCTGCGACCTCTTCCGTGTGCGTCACTTCGAGGCCGAGCGCGTCGCTCCAGAAGCGAAGCGCCTCGTCGAGTCGCGGCGTAGCAATTCCGATGTGTTCAATCTTCATCTCTCGAAAACCGTCCGGCGGGCGAACTCTTTCAGATGCACAAACGCGGCTTTTGACTGTCTCAAACCGCCCATTTTCTTTGCGTCGGGGCGTTCTGGCGCGAAATTTGGCGTTTAATTCTCACGCCGAGACGGAAGGGGGCGCATAGGGTTAAGAGCGCGGCTCGCCGGGCGTCCCGGCGGCGATGAAGGCTTCGACGGCCGAGTAAGGGTCGCGCTTTTTGTCGGCCACTTCTGCGGCCAGCGCGTCGAGTTGTGCGCCTGCGCCTTCGGCGTCGAGGGCGCGCGCGAGCAGTCTCTCGCGCAGCAGTTCGAGGATGCGCCAGCGTGCAATCGCGCTACGGCGCGCACGGCTCGACTCCGCGCCCTTCTGAAACTCCCTGTAGCTCTCGATGGCCTCAGCCAACTCTTCAAGCCCTTTGTTCTCGGTCGCCACCGTCTTCACAATCGGCGGCTGCCACATGTCTGCGCGATGCGCGAGCGAGAGCAGGGCTTCGAGTTCCTTCTCCGTGCGCAGCACGCCGTCGCGGTCGGCCTTGTTGATGACGAAGACATCGCCAATCTCCATGATGCCCGCCTTGATGGCCTGTATGTCGTCGCCCATCCCCGGCACGAGCACGACCACAGAGACGTCGGCCGTCTTCACTATCTCGACCTCGTCCTGCCCGACGCCGACCGTCTCGGCGACAATCTTTTGATAACCGGCCGCGTCGAGAATGGCGACGGCTTCGACGGTGGCGCGTGCCAGCCCGCCCAACTGCCCGCGCGTCGCCATCGAGCGAATGAAGACGCCGGGGTCGAGACCGAGCGCCTGCATGCGTATGCGGTCGCCGAGGATTGCGCCGCCGGAAAACGGGCTTGAAGGGTCAACGGCGACGATGCCGACGCGCTCGCCGCGCGCACGATAGAGCGCCGCCAGACGGTCAACGAGTGAAGACTTGCCCGCGCCGGGCGAGCCTGTGATGCCGACGACGAGACCGCTCCCCGTCTTCGGGAAGACTGCCTTCATCAATTCGTAGGCGTCTACCGCCCCGTCCTCAACCTTCGAGATAGCGCGCGCTACGGCACGCGGGTCGCCGCTCAGAATCTTTTCGATTGAAGTTGTATTCGTCGCCGTCAAAACCCGCACACCGTCCGTACCGATTAACTGCCCGCCTTGCCTTCAAGCGTTAAGCAACTGACGCGCGATGATGAGACGTTGAATCTCGCTCGTGCCTTCGCCGATGGTGCAGAGCTTCGAGTCGCGCCAGTATTTCTCCGGCGGATAGTCTTTCGTGTAGCCGTAGCCGCCGTGTATCTGGATGGCCTCTTCGCTCACCTTGACGCTCACTTCCGAAGCATAGAGCTTCGCCATCGAGGACTCTTTCGTCACCTTGCGCCCTGCGTCCTTCAAAGCGGCGGCGCGATAGGTGAGCAGCCGCGCCGCCTCAATCTGCGTCGCCATGTCGGCCAGCTTGAACTGGATGGCCTGAAACTCCGAGATGGGTTTGCCGAACTGCTGCCGCTCCTTCGAGTACCTGAGCGCCGACTCGTAAGCGCCCTGCGCGATTCCCAGTGCGAGCGCCGCGATGGAGATGCGACCGCCGTCGAGAATCTGCATCGCCTGAATGAAGCCCAGACCTTCGGGGCCGAGACGGTTTTCGTCCGGCACGAAACAGTCCTCGAAAATCACGCTCGCCGTCTCGGAGGCGCGCAACCCCAACTTGTCCTCTTTCTTGCCCGGCAAGAAGCCCTTCATCCCCTTTTCAAAGATGAAAGCCGTGATGCCCTTCGAGCGCATCGCACGGTCTGTCACGGCCATTGCGACGCAGGTGTCGCCGTGAATGGCGTGCGTGATGAAGTTCTTCGAGCCGTTGACTATCCAGCCGCCGTCTCTACGGACGGCCGTCGTGCGCGTGCCCGATGCGTCTGAGCCTGCACCGGCTTCGGTCAGCCCCCACGCGCCGAGATGTTGCCCGCTCGCCAGCGGCGTGAGGAACTTGCGCTTCTGCTCCTCCGTCCCGAACATGTAGATGTGATTCGAGCAGAGCGAATTGTGCGCGGCGACCGAGATGCCGACCGAGCCATCGACGCGCGACAACTCCTCGATAATCGTCACGTATTCGATGTAGCCCATCCCCGCCCCGCCGTACTCTTCCGGGAAGATGACTCCCATGAACCCCTGTTCGGCCAGCTTCGGCATCAACTCCGACGGGAAGTGCTGCGCCTCGTCCCACTCGCGGACGTGCGGCGCAATCTCGGCCTCGGCGAACTCGCGCACGCTCGCCTTCACCTGTTGCTGGTCTTCGCTCAACTCGAACATCATAAATTTCTCAAGTCCCTCCGCGACACAGACTCACGAGCCGACACACACGAAAAGCGCGTGGCGAGAAATCGAAATCTCTCGTGCCGCTCGCCTCGCGCCTGTGTCCTATGCCCTTATCTTAACTTAGTCGCCGCGCCGCTTCCACCTCAGAAGATGTCCTTCAATTTCCCGTTCGAGCTAAACCGGACGTGCTTCCATTCAAAGGTCTCACCCTGACCTCTCCTGACCAGAACAGTCCACTCAGGAGACTCACCCTCATACCTGATGCCCGGATAAGAGAAACGGACGTTATCGACCTTCGCATCCGATAGCTGCGCCTTCTCCAAAGCCTCTTTCGCAAGTTTCGGGATGAGTTCAAATTTGACCTCGGAGGGTTTGAAGAGACTGTCTTCGAGTTTGCCGCCGCCGCCGATAACGTTGACAGGCTGCGGCCCCGAAACGGTCTTCTTGTTCTTCTCGCGTTCGTAGGCTTCGACCTTCTCGGAGTCGGTCGAGATGTTGGCGCGCACGCTCCGCTCCGTGATGACCAATCCCATCAACTTGAAGTCCTTGCCGATGTGCTCCGCGATGAGTTTGAAAGACTCTTCGGGCAGCGTGCTGTCGAACATTTCGCGCGGTTCCTCGATGGTCTCTTCGGGCGTGGCGGCGGGAGTGTTAGAGGCGTAGGACGGGGGCGCCTGCCGGTGCATCGCCAGAGATTCAAACAATCGCTCGCGTTTGCGCTGCTCGTACTTCTGATATTGGTGACGCGCGATGGCCGAGAAGATGAACCCGGCAATCATCAGCACAATCAGAATTTTTCTCTTTCTGTCCATTCTGTCGCTTCTCCAACTTGTCAGGACTGACGGCCGCGCGCCTTTCGTGCGCGTCCGCCCGCGTCCGCTCTCTTCTTCGTCGCTTTTCCTCCCTCCTTGCTCTTACCCCTGAAGCGCGCCACCTCCTGCGGCGTCAACAGACGAAACTCGCCCGGCCTGAGTCGCTCGTCTCTGAGATGGCCGATTGAGATGCGGCGCAGTTTCAAGACCGAATGGCCGATGGCGTCGAACATGCGGCGAATCTGCTGGTTGCGCCCTTCGTGCAGGACGACCTCGAACCAGGTATTCGTCTCGGTCTCGCCCGTCCTCTTGATTTCGGCCGGGGCGGTGCGGGTGCCGTCGTCGAGCCGTATGCCGCGCCGCAGACGCTCGACGGCCTCCTCCGTCGGCACGCCCTTGACCTTCGCCTCGTAGACCTT
This sequence comes from Pyrinomonadaceae bacterium, assembly GCA_035942915.1. Taxonomy (GTDB): domain Bacteria; phylum Acidobacteriota; class Blastocatellia; order Pyrinomonadales; family Pyrinomonadaceae; genus DASZCR01. The sequence continues at coordinate 6,910 of DASZCR010000165.1, forward strand.
CGCCACGCGGTTGCGCGCGGCCGTGATGTAGTTGGTCAACTCGCCGTCGTTGGTCAGGATGAGCAGCCCTTCGGTGTTGAAGTCGAGACGGCCAACCGGGTGGAGACGGCCGAGCGAGGCGGGCACAAGGTCTGTCACGAGCGGCCTTCCTTCCGGGTCGGAGACGCTCGACAGGCAGCCGCGCGGCTTGTTCAAGAGCACGTAGACCTTCTCCCGACCGGCCAGCAGAGGATTAATCAGACGCCCGCGCACCTTGACGTGGTCGCGCGCCGGGTCGGCCTTCGTGCCGAGTTCGCGCACCACCTCGCCGTTGACCGTCACCTCGCCCGCCGCAATCAACTCCTCGGCATGACGGCGCGACGCAATCCCCGCCGCCGCGATTAACTTTTGCAGACGTTCTTGCATAGAAGTAAAAAGATAGAAGTAAGAAGGCAAAAGCGAGCGAGACGGACGTTCGTACTTTTGCCTTTTAATCTTTTCCTTTGGCTCTGATTCATGCTCCGCCGGTGGTGAGGTCGTCGAAGTCTTCGACGTTCGGAAGCTCGGTCAAATCCTTGAGGCCGAATTGCAGGAGAAACTCTTTCGACGTGCCGTACATCATCGGGCGGCCGACCGTCTCCTTGCGCCCTTTGGCGATGATGAGCCGCTTGTCCAGAAGCGTCTTGATGGCGGAGGAGGATTGGACGCCGCGTATCTCAAGAATTTCGGGAACGGTGATGGGCTGTTTGTAAGCAATCACGGCCAGTGTTTCGAGCGCCGCGAGCGAGAGTTTGGCCGACGGACGCGACTTGAGATAGGCGCGCACGTGTTCGTGATGTTCGGGGCGCGTGGCGAACTGCCAGCCGCCCGCCACCTCGCGCAGCATCAATCCGCCATTGCGCTCGTTGAACTCTTTTGCCAACTCCTCGACGGCCACCTGCACCCACCCGCGCTCCTCCTTGAGCACCTCGGCCATCGTCTTCACCGGGAGCGGCTCTTCGGAGACGAAGATGAGCGCCTCGATAATCGCAATCAGTTCGGCCATCTCGCGCGGGCCGCCACCTCCCGGCGCAACTTCCGCCTCAGAGGCCTCTTCTCCGACCGTCTCTGCGGAGGTCGCGGCGGCACGCAGACGCGCGGCTAACTCGGCCGCGTCCTCAGCGTCGGCGTCGAAGATGGTCACTTCATCTTCGTCCTCATCTTCGTCCTCGTCATCGTCGTCTTCGACGAACTCGTCCGCTTCTTCGTCGTCGGCTTCGACGATGCCTGTGAGCGGTTCGTGGGCGGACGCGTCTTCGTCGTCGGATGAGAGTGCGGCTGCTTCGGCGTCGGCGGCCGGGGCGAAGTCTGTGTCGGCGTCGGCGTCCGTGTTGGTCTGTTCGTGGTTCTCTGGTGTGCTCATCTTCTGTCTGACTTAGTGGCTGACGCGGGCGATGATGTCGCCGAAGGTTTGCTGCTGAACGAGTCTGACTTCGGTGGTGCGGACGATTTCGAGGACGGAGAGGAAGGCGAGCACCAATTCGCGGCGCGAGCGCGCCTGCTCGAAGAACTGGCGCAGGCTCAGTTCGCCCGCCGACATAATCATGTTGCGGAGGCGTTCGAGCATCTGCGCCATCGTCATCTCGTCGCGCTCAATCTCCATCATGACCTCTTCTTTGCGACGCGCCAGAATCTCCTGAAACATCTTGAGCAGGTCGAATGCCCCGGCCGACACCTCCGGGTTATTCTTGTCGGTCTCGATAGGCGCGCGCGTGTAGACGGCCCGCTCGACGGTCGCGCGCGACCAGAGCATCTCGGCAGCCGCCTTGTACTTCTGATGTTCGAGGAGCCGTTCTATCAACTCGCGGCGCGGGTCGTCCTGCTCGGCCTCGTCGATTTCGGCCGAAGGGTCGGGCGGCAGCAGCATCCGCGATTTAATCTCGATGAGCGTGGCGGCCATCACGAGGAAGTCGCTGGCGACGGCGATGTCCATGCCCTGCATCATGCGCAGGTAACGCAGGTATTCGTCCGTGATGCGCGCGACGGGGATGTCGTAGATGCTGACCTGTTCTTGACGGATGAGATAGAGCAGGAGGTCTAAGGGGCCTGCGAACTCGCCGAGGATGAGTTTCAGTTCGTCGCCGCCCTGTTCGGCGACGAACGAAGGCTCTGCGCCCGCCACACTCAGAGGCGCGGCCGTCGCGGCGGCCGTCATCGTCGCGTCGGCGGTGGCGGCCGTGTCGGCTCCCGCTCCGGTTCGTGGTGTCTCTTGCGACTCGTCAGCCAAGATTCACGCTCCCGACCAATCCCATGCGGTCTTTGACTTGCTGCAAAGTGTTGGCGGCGATTGAGCGCGCGCGCTCGGCTCCGTCGCGCAGGATGCGCCGCAACTCTCCGTCGTCGATGGCGTGCATACGTTCCTGAAACGGACGCAGAAAGGCTATCGTCGCCTCGGCCACCTCAGACTTGAGGAAGGCGTAGCCCTTGCCCTCGAAGTGCGTCTCAATCTCGGCCTGCGGGCGTCCCGTGAGCAGTTGATAGATGGAGAGCAGGTTGTTGATGGCCGGGCGCGACTCGTCGAAGCGGACTTCCGTGCCGGAGTCCGTGACGGCGCGTTTGAACTTACGACGGATGGCCGCTTCGTCATCGACGAGGTTGATGCGTTGGTTATCGTTCTCGTCAGACTTCGACATCTTCTTCGACGCATCGTCGAGCGCCAGTATCTTCGCGCCGACTTTGGGAATGAAGGCGTCGGGGATGCGGAAAGTCTCACCGAAGTCGCGGTTGAAGCGGAGGGCGAGGTCGCGCGTCAATTCGAGGTGCTGCTTCTGGTCGTGGCCGACGGGCACGAGGTCTGTCTGGTAGAGCAGGATGTCGGAGGCCATCAGCGCCGGGTAGGTCAGCAGTCCGGCGAGCACGTTCTCGCGCTGCTTCCGCGCCTTGTCTTTAAACTGCGTCATGCGTTCGAGTTCGGAGATACGCACGACGCAGTTGAGTATCCACGCCAGTTCCGCGTGTTCGGGCACGTCCGACTGGATGAAGATAGTCGAGACGCGCGGGTCAATGCCTGCGGCCAGATAGATGCGCGCGAGTTGGAAGGTGCGCTCCCTCAACTGCGCGGGGTCTTGCGGGACGGTGACGGCGTGCAGGTTGACGATGCAAAAGAAGCTCTCGTACTCGTTCTGCAACTCGACCCAGTTGCGCAGCGCGCCGAGATAGTTGCCGATGTGCAGGTTGTTGGTGGGCTGTGCGCCGCTTAAAATTCGCTTAGACATCGCCGATAAAACTATACCGCGCCCGCGCCCGGCAGCAAGAGCCAGATGACCAACCGCCGAATCGGGGCGACGATGGCGCTGACGACGCCGAAATAGATGATTGCAATCAGGAGGATGAAACTGAACTGCTCCATCGTTTCGAGGATGGGCTGCGCGCTGGCGGGCAGAATCGTTTCCAGCACCTTGCTGCCGTCGAGCGGAGGAATCGGCAGGAGGTTGAAGACGGCCAGCGTGATGTTCATGAACAAGACCTGCACGAGCAGCAACGTCACCGGCTCGCCGACCGACGCGAGGCTTCCGCCATATTCCAACGTTCCCGTCATCAGCAGAACTTTGAAGATGATGAAAGCGATGATGGCAATCAGCAGGTTTGCCATGATGCCCGCGAGCGAGACCATCACGTTTGCCAAGTCCTTGTTGCGCCAGCTCAGAGGATTCACGGGCGTCGGCTTACCCCACCCGATGAGCGGGATGAAGACTCCCGAACTCGCCCCGATGAAGTTGATGACCGGGATGAGCAACGTCCCGATGGGGTCTGTGTGCGCTACGGGGTTGAGCGTGACGCGTCCGAGCAGGTAGGCCGTGTCGTCGCCGAACTTGTAGGACATCCACGCGTGCGCCGCTTCGTGCGCCGAGATGGCGAGCAGCAGCACGACGATGTAGATGATGAGATGACCGATGATGCTAGTGTCAGGCATTTCCAGATAGAGCGCGCACGCGCCACAAAACCTCTCGACTTTTCGAGCCTGCAAAGTAGCACGCGCGTTTCGGGGGTGTCAAAAACCGCTGTCGGCCAGCGCCGCGCGCACCTTGTCTACGACCTTGCTCGGCGTCGGAAACCAGAAACGGTTCGTGTCCACCACCTCGCGTTCGTCTACCGAGACGCGAAACTCGCCGAAGCCGCCCGCGACCGTTTCCACACTGACACCCTTTTCCTTCTCCAACTCGGCCGCCACACGGGAAGCCATCGCCTTCTTAATCGGTCACACAGGACAATAATGGACGACCACTTTCTTCACGGCCACATCCTTTCTCACTGTTATCGCTCGCGCAGCAGCGTCCCATAAATCCCAAGCGGCAGACTATAGACCGCCTCGTTCGTGGCAACCACCATCTCGCCCGCCGCGCTGAAGGCAAGGCCGACGACGTTCGTGCCCGCAACGGCGAGTTCGGCATCCGCTCCGTCCGGCGTGATGCGGACAATGCCGCGTCGCCCGCGCAGAGACGCCGCGACGTAGAGATTCCCTTCGCGGTCGAAGGCAAGCCCCTGCGGACGCCCCAAGCCCCTGTAGAAGACGCTCGCGCGGCCGTCGCGGTCAACGCGCATCACCGAGTCGTAACTCGATACGGTCGGCCCCGTCACGTAGAGTTGGTCGTCCGCCCCGAAGGCCATGTGATAGGCCGAGACGGAAGGCTCAAGCAGCGCGAACACGTCCGGCTCGCCAAGCGCGTTGATGCGATGAATCGTGCCCGTGCGGTCGCCGACGTACATGCGACCGGCGCGGTCGAAGGCGATGCTCGTCGCCACGCCGAGATTGCGCGCGAAGGGCACGACCTCGTGAAAAGGAGAGACGCGATAGACCGTCCCGTCGAGACGACTCGTCACGTACATCTGCCCTGTGCTGTCGAAGGCGATGCCGGTCGGGTTCGTAATCTCGCCGTGCAGGCCGGTCAGCGTGCCGTTGGCGTCGATGCGAAAAATCGTAACCGGCATACGCTGCCCGCGCGAGCCTGAGCGGGTCACGTAGAGCGAACCGTCGTCCGGGTCGAAGGCCGGGTTGGCGACAAGGTGTAAATCCTCCGCCAGTTTTCTACCTGTGACGAGCGTCGCGGGCGGCGTGCGCCAACCGGCGGCGGTCTCAAGACTCAGGCGCGACTCGCCGCCCTCAGCCGATTCGGGCACGACGACGAGGACGCGGTTCGGGGCAGCGCCCGTCAGCCACGCGCGCTCGTCGTTGACGTAAGCCTTGCACAGATGCACGCGCGTCGCGTCGAAGTCGATGCACTCGACGACCACCTCGCCGCCCGCAATGGCCGCGCCCGGTTCAATACGCGCGATTTTTCCCGCAACACTCATCGCCGCCCGCCTCTCGACAAAAGTGCTCTCAAGCTTGAAGTCTTAAAGAGGCCACATCATACGACGCGCACGCGCGGCCTGTCCACGAAGCGCAAAAGCGCGACGCGAGATGCAGGCGGGCGGCCGTCGGCGCACGCGAAAAAGCCGCGCGGCTGCGGCGTGCGAAGGGGTTGACGGCGGCGCGGCTGTGTTATAATTTGCGCGGTCGAATTAATACCGATGCCGCCTTCCGTCTCGCGGGAAGGCTTCGCGGGTGCGCGAAACGACCGGGCAAAGTGGCTGTTCACCGAAGCAACATCGAAGGGCTTCCTCAGGCGTCCGACTCCTACCGCTCGCTTCACTCTATCTCTAACCGAAAGCCGGTCATGCCGCGTCATGCGACGTTGGCGGACGCGCGCCGCTCCGCGTCCACGCCGACCTTCAAGGAGGATTAATCCCATCAGTAACGTACACGGAAACACACAAGGGTTGAAGCCGAATCAGTTGCGGCGCATCGAGAAGCTCTATTCGCGGAGGGTTGCGCCGCAGCAGATTGTGACGCAGGAGTTCGCGCGCCAACTGACCGAACTCTCACACGAGACGCGTCGCCAAATCGGCGCGCTCATCGACCGCAAGGGCTACGTCGAGTACGTCGTCGTCGGCGATGCGCGCCGCATCGAGTGGCCTGACCTGAAACGCACGCGCGTCGCCTCCGACCGTTTTCGCGGCCTGCGCGCCGTGCATACGCACCTGCGCGGCGAGGAGTTGACGCAGGACGACCTCGCAGACCTCGCGCTGCTGCGTCTCGACCTGATGGTCTCAATCGACGTGGACGAACGCACGGGATTGCCCGGCCTCGTCCGCACGGCGCACCTGCTCCCGACCACCGCCGACGAAGTGGACGACGGACAGCACGAGGAGGCTTACGCTTTCCTCACACCGCAGATTCCTTCGCAACTCGATGTCGATTTCCTCGACCTCATCAACTCGCTCGAAGAGGAGATAGCGCGCAACCGTCGCGCCGCGCGCCGCGCCGAAGTGCGCGACCGCGCCATCCTTGTCGGCGTCACTACCGGCTCGACCTCTGAGGCCGAAGAGTCGATGGCCGAACTGCGCGAGCTTTCGGCCTCCGCAGGCATCGTCGTCCTCAACGAAATCGTCCAGCGGCGTCAGGCCATCGACCCGCGCACCGTTCTCGGTCGCGGCAAACTGGAAGAACTGCTCGTGCGCGCGCTGCGGCTCGGCGCAGACCTTATCGTCTTCGACCAAGAGCTTTCGCCCGCGCAGGTACGCTCCATCTCTGAGGCCACAGACCTCAAGGTCATCGACCGCGCGCAACTCATCCTCGACATCTTTGCGCAACGCGCGCAGACGCGCGACGGTAAGATTCAGGTCGAACTGGCGCAGTTGAAGTATCTGCTGCCGCGCCTTGTCGCCGGGCACGACTCGGCCTTCTCTCGTCTCGCAGGCGGCATCGGCGGACGCGGCCCCGGCGAAACGAAACTTGAGACCGACCGCCGACGCGTCCGCGACCGCATCAACCGACTCGAAAAAGAGATTGAAGCGCAACGCCTGCGCCGACAGCAGCGACGCAAGGAACGCACGCGCCGCGAACTGCCCATCATCTCAATTGTCGGCTATACGAACGCGGGCAAGTCCACCTTGCTGAACACGCTGACGGCGAGCACCGTCCACGCCGAGCAGCGCATGTTCGCCACGCTCGACCCGACCTCGCGTCGCCTGCGTCTGCCGCGCGAACAGGAAGTGATTATCAACGACACGGTCGGCTTCATCCGCGACCTGCCGCCCGACCTCATCGCAGCCTTCCGCGCCACGCTCGAAGAGATTGACGATAGCGACCTTCTCATACACCTTGTTGACGCCTCGAACCCGCGCTGGCAACAGCAGGTCGAGTCGGTCGAGAGAATCCTCAGCGACCTCGGCCACACGTCCATCCCGCGCCTCGTCGCCTTCAACAAAGCGGACGCAGTTGCGCCCGAAGAGATGGAAGCCATCCTGCGACAGGCTTCGCAGGACGGGCGCGAATGTCTGGCCGTCTCCGCGCTCGCACCGGCCACACTGCGCCCGCTCATCGAACGCGCGGGCGAAATTCTCGCACGCAACCTGATGGACGAACCCTCTCAAACAACGTCCGGCGAAGCGTCTGCCGACGACGAAGCAACAGCCGCGCCCGCACCCGACGCCGACGTAGCAATGCGCGAAGACGAAGTGATGCGAGAGGATGAAGTGACGCGAGAGGACGAAGCGACGCACGAGGCGACCGAGCGGGTCGCCGCACCTTTCCGCAGATGAGCACGCCGAACAGCAGACACGGTCGCCGACCGCGCTTCAGCACGCCCTTCAGCGACGCGCGCAAATCGCTTGCGCGCACCGTCGGCCGCCGCTTCGAGTGGCTCGGCGCGAAGGGTCGCTTCGCCATCGGCTTCATCACGCTGACGCTGCTGACGACGCTCCTCCTCTCGCAGTCGCACACGCAAGCGCCCGTCGAGGTCTATCAGGAAGGCGACGTGGTTCGCGCAGATGTCATCGCACCGGCCGACATCAGCGTCGAGGATGCGCGCGAGACCGAGCGACGGCGCGCGTCGGCCATGTCGTCCACGCTGCCTGTCTGGATATACGACCCGGCGCGCGCAGAGTCGGCCGCGCAAAACTTCCGCGCCGCGTGGCTCGCGCTGCGTGAGCGAAACGCCGAAGCGCGCACCGTCGCCGCACAACACTTCGACCCCGCCGCGCTCGAACAACTGACACGCATGCTGCGCGAGACGGGCGGCGACTACGTCTACGAAGAGCGCGACGCCGCACAACTGAAACCGGAGATACGTCTCATCGACGCGCGCAGCGGCACGCGCTCCGACATCTCGACGACGCAGAACCGTTTCCTCTCGCTTTCGGCCGCGCGCGAAGGTCTGCGCGGACGCGTCTCGCAGTTGCAGGGCTGGACGGAGGCCGAGCGTGAGACGCTGCTCTCCGTGATGCTGCCGTCGCTTGCGGCCACCGTCTCTTACGATGCGACCACGAGCGCAACGGCGCGCGAGGCGGCAGCCAAAGCGGTAGCGCCCGCTTTCGTCTCGCTCAAGCGCAACCAAATCGTCGCGCGCGAGGGCGACACCGTCACGGCGCAGATGCTCTCGCAGTTCGCCGCCATCCGCTCTTACGGCCACACAGAGCGCCGGCCGCATCGCTTCATCGGGTTGCTGCTCATCGTTACGGCGCTCTACTTCGCGGCGTGGCGCTTTACCGAATACCGCAGCACGATTACGACGCTGCCGCTTTCGAAGGGCAGGGCTTTTACCCTGCTCGCCACGACGCTGCTGATTCAGTTGGTGCTGCTGCGCATCGGCTTCGTCGTCGCCGGAAGCATCTCCGACCAATCGACCTATCCGCCGATGAACGACCCCATCGTCTGGGGCTTTGCGATTCCCTTCGCCTCCGGCGCGCTGCTGCTGACACTGCTCGTCGATACGCAACTCGCGCTGATTGCGGGCGTCTTAACCGCGCTCTTCGCAGGTCTGCTCGCGCCCAACGGGATGCTTGCCTCATGCTACGCGATGGTCTCGTCTTCGGCGGCCATCTACGGCATCGGGCGCTACCGCGAACGACAGTCCGTGACGCTGGCCGGGATGATTATCGGCGGCGTCAACATCGTCCTCGCGCTCGCCGTGCTGCTCGCCGCGCAACAGCCTTTCACCTTGAATGCAGCACTTCTGGCGACAGCCTGCGCCGTCACCGGAGGTCTGCTGACGACCATCTTCACGGCAGGCAAACTGCCCGTCTACGAGTCGCTCTTCGGCATCCTGACGGATGTGAAGCTGTTGGAACTGTCGAACGCAGACCTGCCCGTGCTCGGTCAACTGGCGCTGCGCGCGCCGGGAACGAACCAGCATTCGCATGGCGTCGGACAGTTGGCCGAAGAGGCGTGTCGAGCCATCGGCGCGAACGCGCTGCTGGCGCGCATCGGCGCGCTCTATCACGACATCGGCAAGCTGGCTGCGCCCGATATGTTTGTCGAAAATCAGACCGGCACGAATCCGCACGACCGCCTGCGCCCGACCCAGAGCGCCCGCATCATCACCAGCCATGTCACCTACGGGCTGAAGCTGGCGAAAGAGGCGGGGCTGCCGAAACAGATTTCCGACTTCATCCCGCAGCATCACGGCACACGCACGCTTCACTTCTTTCTGCGTAAGGCGCAGGCCGAAGCGCCCGAAGGCTCGACGGTTGACGAAGCAGAGTTTCGTTATCCCGGCCCGAAGCCGCAGTTTAAAGAGGCGGCCATCATGATGCTCGCCGATTCGTGCGAGGCCGCCGCGCGTTCGCTGGCGCGCCCCGACCCTGAAAACATCCGCACTATCGTCTCGCGCATCTTCGATGCCATCGTCAGCGACGGCCAACTGGACGAGTGCGACCTTTCTCTGCGCGAGTTGACGAAGATTCGCGAAAGCATCATCACTTCGCTGACGGCCATCTATCACGCGCGCATCGACTATCCGGGCTTCAACCCGCCTTCGCTCGACCCCGCGCAGACGCCTCTGCCTGCGGCCGAACTTGACACGGAAGAGCGCGGTCTGCACTATCGACGCCCCTCCGAAGTTCCCATCAGCAAAGGCGGCGAGGTCGAAGACGAGGCTCTGACGAGCAAGGCGCGCGACTGACGCGCGAAGCTAAAACAACCCGGCGCTCATGCATGAGAGACTCGCTTTGTACGAATCTCTCATGCATGAGCGCCGGGTTGTCGTCTGTCTGGATGACGACTGTCCTGTGACGGCGAGGGACTAAGGAATGACGGGATAGGTCATCGTGAAGCTGCCGCTAATCTTGGGCGTCCGGCTCTTGTCCAGCGAGCCTGTGAAGACGGCCGAGACAGGCCACGTCGGGTCGCCCACCTCGAAGTTGAGCGCGAGCGAGCCTTGACCGACCGTGTTGTTGGCCTTGAGGTTCAGTTGCGCCCCGGCGGAAATCGCTCCGCCCGTGATGAAGGTAGGGCGGTCTTTGACGCTCTCGGTGAAAGCCCATTGTCCACCGATGACCGTCCCGACGCTGCCATTGGCCTTGTAGTGCAGAGTAATCGTCAGAGAGCTACGCGACCTGCCGTTTTGCAGGTTGGTTGACTGCCCTGAGTAGGTGACGTAGTAAGTGTCTGCGCTGCCGGGGACGAGTCCTGTCGCCACCTGATTGCCTTGAAACTTGAACTGAGCCGTCGCCATGACGACGTTGCGTGGGGTCTGGGCTTGCGTGCTGTGTGCGAATCCTGCAAAGAGAAGGAACAGAGCGGCAAGGATGGGGGTTTTAAGCCTGTACATGATGCTGAAAAATCCTCTCAGGGGTTCTGAATTTTAACTGTCGGCACGGCGCGCAGATGTATTGCTTCGGCCGCTGCTCACACCTACAGAGCAGCGAACCGGCACGGAAATACAAAAAAGTTTCTCTGCTTCTGCGGACGGCGCGTCAGAACTGTTCTTTGAGTCTGCGGTAAGTTGTTGCGAGGTCTTCGGGAAGGACGCGCGTTTCGCCGACGACGGACATGAAGTTGGCGTCGCCCGTCCAACGCGGCAGGAGGTGAAGGTGGATGTGGTCTGTGACGCCTGCGCCTGCTGACTGGCCGAGGTTCATTCCGAGGTTGAAGCCGTGCGGGCGATAGGCTGCGCGCAGTATTTTCTGCGCGCGCTTGGCAAGCTCCATCATCTCGTCGGTCGTCTCGCGCGCAACGGCGTCGAGTTCGCCCGTGTGCTCGTAGGGCACAATCATGAGATGGCCGCTCGTGTAAGGGTAGAGATTGAGGACGACGAAGTTATGGTGTGCGCGATGGAGGATGTAGTGACGCTCGTCGTCTTGAGATGCGTGCAGCGTGCAGAAGACGCATGAGTTGCCGTGACCGGTCTTTTCGCCGCTTGTGCCTTTGATGTAGTCGTAACGCCAGGGCGTCCACAGCCTATCCAAGAGTTTTCACCCGCCTTGCACGAGAGAGGTCGTCACATGAGCGGAGGGGTCTGGTCGCCGCCATCACCGCCGCTGCTGCTGCTACTGCCGCTACTGCCAGTGCCTCCGCTGCCCGCACCGGCATCGCCTGAGAGACGGCCGCCTTCGCCCTGCACTGCGCCGCCGTCGGGGTCGATGCTTGCGGGATGCGTGCTGGCGCTCGGCGCGGTCGTGAAGTCGAGCGTCTGCGGCTCGTCGCCGCCGGAGCGCTCGGCCTGCGGCGCCTCCTCGTTAATCAGTTCCTTCAACTCTTTGCCGGGTTTGAAATAAGGGACGCGCTTGGCGGGGATGTCAACGGGGTCGCCGGTCTTCGGGTTGCGCCCGCGACGTGCGCCGCGCTCGCGGACGCGGAAGCTGCCGAAGCCGCGCAGTTCAATCTTCTCGCCCTGATTGAGCGTGTCGATGATGCTCTCGAAGACTATCTCGACAAGGCGCTCGGCGTCTTTTTTGGTCAGTTCGGCCGCCCGTGCGACATCCTCGACCAGCTCTGCTTTCGTCATAAGGTGTCCACCTCTCGCTTCCGGTAAAAGCCCTCACACCGCTGTCGGCGGCACCTCACAACTTCCCGAACGGCGGCGGTTCGACCACAGGACGAGGACAAAGGTAGCAGAAAGAGCCGACGCCTCGCAAGAGCGAAACGTCTTTGCGCGAGAACAATTTAGCCCTCCTCGCGCGCAGACGCCCGACACTAAAGCGCCCCGCGCTTCGTCCGTTTTCGTACCGAAGCGCGGGGCTTTAAGTTGTGGCGCGTCGCACTTGGCGCGCGCGGGCTTTAGCTGTTCTCGCGGTCTCCGCCGCCGCCCGAAGATTTCGGGAAGAAGTCTGCCAGTTCGCCCAAGCTTGCCATGCCGCCGCCCGCCTCCGAAGAGTAGGTCTTCGTGTCAACAATCGGCTCGTCGTGCTTGGCCGCGCGGGCTGACAGACCAATCTTCTTCGTGTCCGGTTCGATACGCAGGACGCGGAACTCCATCTCCTGCCCGACCTGCGCCACCTCTTCGGGACGGTCAACGCGCTCGTCCGATAGCTCCGAGACGTGGCACAGACCTTCCAGCCCTTCGTCCAACTCGACGAACGCGCCGAAGTTCGCAAAGCGCGTGATGCGCCCACGAACAAGGTCGCCCGGCTTGTGCTCGGCGACGAAGCGGTCCCATGAACTCGGCTCGGTGTCCTTAATCGAGAGCGAGAGCCGTCGGTTCTCCGTGTCGATGTTGGTGATGACGGCCTCTATCTCCTGTCCCTTCTTCAAGACTTCGCCCGGATGCTTGATGCGCTTGTTCCAAGAGATGTCCGAGACGTGGACGAGTCCGTCCACACCGTCCTCGACTTCGATGAACGCACCGAAGTCGGTCAGGTTACGCACCTTGCCCGTGACGCGCGTGCCGATTTGGTAACGGTCTCTGAGCGTCGCCCAGGGGTTAGCCTGCGTCTGCTTCATACCGAGGCTGATGCGGCGTGCTTTCGGGTCAACGCCCAAGACTTCCACATCCACCGTCTCGCCGACGGTGACAATCTTGCTCGGATGCTTCATCCGCTTCGACCAACTCATCTCGGAGACGTGCACCAAGCCTTCGACGCCGTGCTCCAACTCGATGAATGCGCCGTAGTCCGTCACCGAAGCAATCTTGCCGCGCAGACGCGAGCCGATAACGTAGCGTTCTTCGACCGACTCCCAGGGGTCGGGCAGCAGTTGCTTGAACCCTAAGGAGACGCGCTCGCGTTCGCGGTCGAACTTCATCACCTTCACCTGCACGGTCTCGCCGACCTTGAACAACTCGGCAGGGTTTTGCAGCCGACCCCAAGACATATCTGTGACGTGGAGCAAGCCGTCGATGCCGCCGAGGTCAACGAAGGCGCCGTAGTCGGTCAGGTTCTTAATCTGGCCTTCGACGATGATGCCCTCTTCGAGTTGGTCGAGCGTCTGTCCCTTCTTGCCCTCGTTCTGCTCGTCGAGGACGGCCTTGCGCGATAGCACCACGTTCGAGCGTTTGCGGTTGAGCTTGATGACCTTCGCCTCAATCTCCTGATTGCGTAGGGATTCGAGGTTGCGCACGGGGCGCGTATCAACCTGTGAGCCTGGCAAGAACGCGGCAACGCCGTCAACATCGACGCGCAGTCCGCCTTTGACGCGCTCGGTAATTCGTCCCTTGACGGGCGTGCCGTCGCGATACGCCTTCTCAAGTTCGTCCCAGGCGCGCATCCGAACGGCGTCGGCGCGAGAGAGAATGGGGACGCCTTCCTGCGTCTCCATGCTCTTGATGAGCACCTCGACCTCATCGCCGCGCTTGACGGTCAGTTCGCCGCCCTCCATGAACTCTTCCTGAGCGACGACGCCTTCGGACTTGAAGCCGAAGTCGATAACGACGCCCCGGTCGGTGATACCGACCACACGCCCGCGCACGACCGAACCTTCTTGAAAGGCCGCCTGTTCCTGCTCGTACTGGTCGAGCATTGCGCCGAAGTCGAAGTCGCCGCCTGACCCGCCGCGCGCGTCGTCTTCATCGTCGTCGTCGTTGCCGGATGATGAAGCGGAAGCACTTTGTGAAGAGGTCTGGTTGGCTGTCGGTGCGGAGGCTGCGGTGGCAGTGCCTTGCGCCGCGCTGGCGTTTGAGGAAAGGGACGGAGAGGACTGAGCAGCGTCGCCGCCGCCACTATTGGCGTCCTGCTGTTCGGCAGTTGGAGACGCTGCTCCCTGGGTTGAATCGTTGTTGTTTTCGCCGTCGGTCGGCCTGGGGTTTTCAGTTGACATGCAAACTCCTGTCGGACTCCTGCTGGAAATTCCGGCGCGTTGCAGAGCGGTTCGCGCCACACCCGGCGACGCCCGCCGACGCCTTAAATTGTAGAGGCTGCTCGGAACCTCGACGAATGAAGTACGTTCGGCGTCTTTATAAAGTATCAGAGGTGATTGGCGAGATGCGCAGGATGCTGAGGAGGGGGATGCGAGCCGAATTGAACTCAAACAAGTTGACGACCAAAAGTTTCAATGTCCTCGTGCCCTTGGATCACCCATGTGACCCGCCAATCACCGGCCAGTTGACCGGGTAGGGTCGCAATTTACACGCCCGCGCGAGGGTGTGTCAAGGCGTTTCGGGCATTTCAGAGACGCGCGTCATTAAACCACGCCGCTCCGCGCAAAGACAGAACGCGGCGACGTTT
>DASZCR010000166.1:0-9197 GCA_035942915.1 Pyrinomonadaceae bacterium
CCCCTGCGTCCCGACCGTCAGACGCAGACGCACGACACCCGTCACCTGCCGTTCCCAAGCCTCGCGCGTGTACTTCGTGTTGGGTTCGAAGACGGGAACGGGCGTTGAAGACTCAGGCAGCGTCCGCATCTGCTGTTGACGACGCGCGCGGAACTTGCGCTTGTAGTCGCAGCCGTACTTCCGCGTCGTACCCGTAAGCATTAATTCGCCGCCCCCGGCTTTGGGCGCGAAGAAGTTATTGAACGCCTGGCCGAGCGCCGCGCCGACCAGCAGGGTCAACGTAAACGGCAGAGCTTTTTTCAGGATGCATGAAGAGAACATGACGGGACGGTACTCCTTTGCCTGTGTGAAGCTACAACTCTTGCTCCTCCCGCTGCGCAATCTCCTCGTAAGGAAGAATGGCGCGCGGGTTTGTGATGCAGGTAATCTGCGGACGCGCGAGGAAATAAGATAGGCTCTCCAGACTGATTGTCAAGTCAACGGTCTTGACCTTGACGCCGAGCCGCGCATGGAGGCGGACGGGCGCGAAGTTGAGCACGGCCTTGACCCCGGCCGACATCACCTGATTCAAGACGCGCTGCGCGACGCGCGCCGGGACGGCAATGACGGCCACATCAATCGCCTCGTCGCGCACGACGCGCCCCAGTTTGCGCACGTCATGGACGGCTATCTGCGCGTGGCCGACGCGGCGTCCAATCTTCTCGCGGTCGTTGTCGAAGAGGGCGACGACCTGAAAGTTCGAGGCCGTGAAGCCGTTGTAGTTCGCCAGCGCCGTGCCGAGATTGCCCGCGCCGACGATGCCGACGCGGTGCGCGTAGTCAAGCCCTAGTATCTGCGTGAGATGGCGTCGCAGTTCATCGACCGAATAGCCGACGCCGCGCACGCCGAACTCGCCGAAGTAGGCGAGGTCTTTGCGAATCTGCGCCGAGTTGAGATTAAACTGGTCGGCCAAAGCCTGCGAGGAGATGGTCTTGATGCCTGCGGCGGCCAGCAGGTTGAGGCAGCGCAGGTAGACGCTCAGGCGATTGGTCGTCAGTTCCGAGATTTTCTCCGATTTCATCGCGATACCTTTTTACCTGAAGGGGAGCAGCACACTCAGTATAGCGCCAACCGCCCCGCCGCGTGAAGACAGCCCCACGCGTGCGCGGCGAGTGTTGACTTCGCGCGCCGCTTGGCGTAAGAACCGAAAGGCCGCGCATCACGCCCGTCAACGGTCGCCCGGCGCATCTCTTCAACAGGAGTTCTACAATCCGATGGCATCGCATTTCACGCCGCAGACGATTAACCACGCGAGCCGGAAGGCCACGCAAGAAGGTCGCGCACACGTCTCGCCGACATCGCTCGGCGCGCTCGTCGAGAGGTTGACAGCCCTTGCGCAGACGCCGTCGCTCGAAGAGTTGAAGCGTTGGTTGCAGGAGGTCGAGGTCGAGGAGGGAGAGCTGCGCCCGTTCATCGGCTTCAAGTCGGGCACTTACGCGCGCCACCGCGTCTTCCGCAGCGAGTTCGTCGAGTTGCTGGTGCTCTGCTGGCGGCCGGGGCAGCAGACGCCCATCCACGACCACAACGGCTCTTACGGCATGGTCAGAGTGTGCGAGGGCGTGATGTGGGAGACGCTCTTCGAGATGCGTGACGACGGTCTGCGTTATCTGCGTGCGCGCGAGTGGCGTCCGTCGGAGACGACCGGCGCGGACGTGCCCGACATCCACCAACTCGGCAACCCGGAAGTGAGCGGTCAGGACTTAATCACGCTCCACCTCTACGCGCCGCCCCTCGGCAGCATCAACACCTATCGTCTCGGCCGCACGGAGTCGGTCAGCACGCTCTGGCTCAACTCCTGGAACCCGACTATCTAAGTCAGGCCGCAGGCGCAAAGCTCGCAGGCAAAAGTGAAGCGGCGATGGCTTTCTTCACTTTTGCCTTTTTACTTTGGGCTGTGGCCTTTTCACCTGCGCCTTCGCCAATTTACCTTTTGCCTTTTGCCTTATACAATTCCGAGAGTTAATAACTAACAGAGGCGCTCCCGAAATATCCGCCCCGGCGCGAAAGAATTTAAACGAATGATTGCACACCTGACGGGCACACTACTTTTCAAACAGGCGACGAGCGTGATTTTGGATGTCGGAGGTGTCGGCTACGAAGTGACCATCCCGGTCACGACCTTCTATGACATGGAGGAGCCGGGCGCGCAGGTCTCTCTGCGCGTCTACACACACGTCCGCGAAGATGCGCTCCAACTCTTCGGCTTCAAGACGGCGCGCGAGCGCGAACTGTTTACGTTGCTCATCTCCGTGAGCGGCATCGGGCCGAAGTCCGGCGTGGCGATGCTCTCAGGCATGAGCGCCGACGAGATTATCACGGCCATTCGCACGAACAACCTCGCGCGTCTGACCTCGATTCCCGGCGTCGGCAAGAAGACGGCCGAGCGACTCGTGATTGAACTGCGCGACAAGATGGCGGCGCTCACTTCGGCCGCGTTCGAGGAAGAGCTGGCGGCGCGCGCGGCCGCCGGTGGCGCAAGTCTGCCGCCGACGGAGGACGCGCTGCGCGAGGACACGCTCGCCGCGCTGCTCACGCTCGGCTTCCAACGCGCCGCCGCCGAGAAGGCCGTCACGCACGCCATCAACGAAGGCGGCGACCTCTCCGTCGAGACGCTGCTGCGCCGCACCCTGCAACATCTCTCGAAGGGATAAAACCGTGATGGGAGAGAAGTGATAAGTGATAGGTGATGGGTGATAGGAGAAAGACTGTCTTTTCCTATCACCTATCACCTATCACTTATCACTCCTTCCTATCACACCTATCACTGGTCTTATGGATGAGCCTGTCAGTGTCCGTCAGCGAAGCGCGATGGAGGACGAGAAGCAGTTTGAGTTATCGCTGCGCCCGACGCGTCTGGCCGAGTACATCGGGCAGAAGAAGGCGACGGAGAATCTGCGCGTCTTTATCCGCGCCGCCGTCCAGAGGCGTGAGGCGCTCGACCACGTCCTGCTGACGGGGCCGCCCGGCCTCGGCAAGACGACGCTCGCCAACATCGTCGCCAATGAGATGGGCGCGGAGTTGCGCTCGACGGCCGGGCCTGTCATCGAAAAGCCCGGCGACCTCGCCGCCCTTCTCACCAATCTGCAAGAAGGCGACGTGCTCTTCATCGACGAGATACATCGCCTGAATCCGGCCATCGAAGAGGTCTTGTACCCGGCGATGGAGGACTATCAACTCGACATCATGATTGGACAGGGGACGGCCGCCCGCTCCATCAAATTAGACCTTCCGAAGTTCACTTTGGTCGGTGCGACGACGCGCGCCGGGATGATTACCGCGCCGCTTCGTGGCCGCTTCGGCATCGTCTTTCATCTCAACTTCTACACGCACGAGGAACTCGAACTCATCGTGCGACGCTCGGCCGAGATTCTCGGCACGGAGGTCGATGCCGGAGGCGCACGCGAGATTGCGCGGCGGGCGCGCGGGACACCGCGTATTGCCAACCGCCTGCTCCGTCGCGTGCGCGATTATGCGGAGGTCGAATTCGACGGACGCATCACGAAGGAGGTCGCCGACTCGGCGCTCAATCGCATGGAGGTTGATACGTTTGGCCTCGACGAGATTGACCGCAAGATGCTGTTGATGATTATCGAGCAGCACGCGGGCGGCCCCGTCGGCCTCTCGAACATCTCTGCGACGATTAACGAGGAGAAAGATTCCATCGAAGAGATTATCGAGCCGTATCTGATTCAAATCGGTTTCCTCAACCGCACGCCGCGTGGGCGCATGGCGACGCGACTCGCCTACGAACATTTCGGCATCGCCACCCCCAACTTCCCACAGAGAACCGGCGGCCTCTTCGACAACGAATAACTTCCCCCGACAAAGCACGCGAGCAAATGTTTTCTCGACCTCGCTACAGCCCGCGCCCCTTCTTCGTCGCCGCGCTCGTCTCGTGTGCGCTCGTCGCCTGCGCCCCCTTCCGCACAGGCTTCGTCGCACGCGCTCAACAGAAACGCGCGGCACAGACGAACAGACCGAGTTCATCCGCTGCCAACAAGTCTAAGGCTCGCCAGCAGCAGAAGCAGAAGCAACGACAACAGGCCGTCGCCGCGCTGCGCGAAGCGGCCGAGGCGGCGCGCGACTTTGCAGGACTCTCCGACAAGGTTGCGGTGCAGGCTGCGGCGGCCGACGCGCTCTGGCCGTTCGACGAACAGAGAGCGCGCGCCATCCTGCGCCGCGCGTGGGAGGCGACGCTTGCTCCGGGCGCGGCCGCGTCGTTAGTCGGCGAAGGAGAGACGGAGGAGAACGGGCGCGAATACCTGAAGGCGACGCAGAGCCTCGTCGTCGCCGCAGCGGCAAGACACGATGCGCGTCTGGCGGAGAGTTTTCTGCGCGAAGGGGCGAGCGAGCACGCAGAGGCCAGAGGAGAAACTGCTCCCGCACGTCAGCCCGGCGGATTGAGACGCCTCAGCGCGGCCGGTCAGCAGCGACTTTCAATCGCGTCGTCTCTGTTGCGCGAAGGCGAGTTTGCGAGTGCTGCGCGCGTGGCCGCGCCGCTCGTGGACGAAGGCGCGACGAGAGAACTGCTCGCCTTCATCATGGAGTTGCGCACGCAGGACGCGGCCGCGAGCGAAGCTCTCTACGCGCGCCTGCTCGAAAGGACACGCGCCGACGCGTCGGCCGATGCCAACGACGTGCTGCTGCTCTCGACGCCCGTCGTCTCGCCCGAACTGCTCGTTTTTGTCGGACAAGACGGCGCGCTCGGCTACGCGCAGACCTTCTACGCGAACGCTTCGCACGGCCGGGAGGCTGCCGCTTCGTCTCTCTCGACGCGCGTGCGCCGCGCCTTCTTCGACGTGGCCGCCGCGTTGCTGTTGCGGCCGTCAGCCGCAACGAGTGTGCAAGGCGCGACGGTCGCGCAGTACTTCGCCATCAGTCGCCTGCTTCCCTTCTTCGAGCGCGAGGCGACGCAGTACGTCGCGGCTCTCAACGCCCGTCTGGCCGCGCTCGGCGCGTCGGTGGACGGAAGCTTACGCGACTCGCTCTCGGCGAACGCGGGCGCGCGCAGTTTTACGCACAAGAACCCGCGCGACCTGCTCGCGCCGACTCTCGAAGCCATCGCGCGCGAGACGGACGAAGAGAGACGCAACAGTCTGCGCCTGCGTGCGGTCACTCAAGCCTCGACCCTTCGTCTCTGGGAACGCGCTCGCCGTTTCGCTTCGGAGATGACGGATGCGGAGATGCAGCGCAGCGCGCATCTCGCCATCGCTATCTATCAGGTCTTGAGCATCTCCGAAGCACACGACAACGAAGACCCGGACGACCTCGCACGCGTGGTCAGTTTCGTGCGCGCAGCCGACGTGCCGCCCGAAGCGCGAGCCGCAGGCTTCATTCAGTCAGCGCACATCGCTCTGGCGCGCGGCCTTCGTACGCACGCGCTCGAACTGCTCGAAGAAGCATCCTCCCTGAGCGCGCAGAATCCGCTCGCTCCTTCGGAACGCTTCGTTCTGTCCATGCTGCTCGCGCACGCCTACGCGCGCTCTGCCGACGTGCGCGCATGGGAGCACTTGGCGGGTTTCGTCCGCGCCGCGAACGAGCACGTTAAGGAGTCGGGCGAACTGCCGGAGAACGCTCCGGGCTTCACCTTCGAGTTGCGCTGGTCGCAAGGCTCGACGCGCCTGTTCATCCCCGCGCCGATGACCAGCAAAACGCTCTACGCGACGATAGCTGGACTCGACCCGGCGCGCGCCCTGACGGAGATTCGCGCACTCGAAGACGAAGTGATGCGCGCGGAGGCGACCATCGAGGCGGCGCGCGCCGTGCTCACACGCGACGGCGCGACGCGCGTGAAAGCGGCAGGCGGGTTCTGATAAATTTGCGAACGATGCCGAAGTCATCCTTCTTTTCGAGGCACTCATGGGGCGTCCGCAACGGCGCGCCCTGGACGACCATCCTCGGCCATTCGCTCCATCAGTTCCACGAAAACGACCTCTTCACGCCCGCCGCCGCAATGAGCTACTTCGGTCTGCTGACCATCTTCCCGGCGCTGCTTGCGCTGCTCGCGCTCGGCAATCAGATACAGGCAGGCAGCGAGCTTATCTCGCGCGTGGTCGAAGTCTATCCGGGCTCCGGCGAGTTTTTGCGAACTACCGTGCGTTCGCTGAAGGACGTGAGCACGGGGATTATCATCAGTTGTGTAGTCGTGACGCTGTGGGCTGGTTCGTGGGTCTTCGCCGTAGTCGAGCGCGCGGTCAATCGCATCTGGGGAACGCGCCCGCGCACCTTCCTGCACGGTCGCGCCATCACGCTCGGCATGATTGGTCTGGTCGGCCTGTTGTTGGTCGTCTCCGTCCTCGTCACGTCCGTACTGGTCGCGCTGCAACAACTCGCCGAACGCCTTCCCGTCTACGTGCCGCGACGCATGCAATGGCTCTCGGTCATCGGCAGCGCCTTCTGGCAACTAATCTTCGCTTTGGCGAGCACACTCGTTACCATCACGCTCTTCACGCTCGTCTATCGCCTCGTCCCGAACGGGCGCGTCTTGCTGCGCGACACTTTGCCGAGCGCCATCGTCGCCGGTCTGCTCTGGGAAGCCGCCAAGTACGTCTTCGCTTGGACGCTGCAATACTTTCACTACGACCAGATTTACGGCTCGGTCGGCGCGGTCGTCGCCATCCTGACATGGAGCTACGTGTCTAGCTTGATACTGATGTTCGGCGCGCAACTCTCCGTCGTCCTCCATCAGGAGTACACCGTTGCGGAACTGGCGGCCGAAGCGCCCGCATCACCTTCGTAGGAAAAGGATGAGAGCGAGGGGATGTGTGACAACAGCTTCTTCTTCATCCTTCATCCGTCGGCACACATCCCTTCAATGCTATGTTGATTTCGGATTTTGATTTCGAGTTGCCGGAGGAGTTGATTGCGCAGCAACCGCCGGAGCAGCGCGACGCGTCGCGGATGCTCGTCGTCAGACGCCGCGAGCGGGTCTGGCGCGACGGCTCTTTCGCCGAACTGCCGGAGCTTCTGCGCGAAGGCGATGCGCTCGTCATCAACAACACACGCGTCTTTCCGGCGCGCCTCGTCGGCCGACGTGAGCCGACGGGCGGACGCATCGAACTGCTGCTCGTGCGTCGTCGAGAAGAGGACGCGCAGCCGCATACATGGGAAGTTCTGGCGCGCCCCGCACGCAGGCTCGAAGCGGGCACGCGTCTTTCGTTCGGCGACGGGCGTCTCGCGGCAGAGGTGGTCGGACAGGCGGAAGACGGCGGGCGGCGCGTCGTGCGTTTTCAACCTGACGGCGACTTCGACGCCTTGCTTGAAGCATTCGGACGCGTGCCGCTACCGCCCTACATCCGGCGCGACGCCGACGCGCCGACGAGCGCCGCAGACCGCGCGCGTTATCAAACCGTCTACGCCGGACGCAGCGGCGCGATTGCCGCGCCGACCGCCGGTCTGCACTTCACGCCGCGCGTGCTCGCAGAGTTGCGCCGTCGCGGCGTCCATATCGCGGAGGTGACTTTGCACGTCGGCTACGGCACGTTTGCGCCCGTGCGCGTCGAAGACCTGAGCGGGCACACGGTTGCGCCTGAAGCGTTCGAGGTGACGGAGGAAGCAGCCACGCTCATCAACTCCGCGCGTGAAAGAGGCGGGCGCGTCGTCGCCGTCGGCACGACGAGCGTGCGTACACTGGAATCGACAGCCGACGCACGCGGTCTCATCCAACCGGGACGCGGCGAGACATCCCTGACCATCACGCCCGGCTTCCGCTTCCGCGCCGTCGATGCGCTCTTAACGAACTTCCACCTGCCGCGCTCCTCCCTGCTCGTCCTCGTCGCCGCCTTCGCCGGACGCGACCTGACGCTTGCCGCCTACGCCCACGCCGTCGCCACACGCTACCGCTTCTACAGCTACGGCGATTGCATGTTTATCGAGTGATAAGCGATAAGTCATAAGTGATAAGTGATAGGTGATAGGTGATAGGAAAAAACGTCTTCTCTTATCACCTATCACCTATCACTTATCACTATTTACTATTTCCCCTTCACCATTTACCATTTATCTGTCATGGCTGTGCTGAAGAAAATTCGTTCGCGTCTGTTCTCGTCTGCGGTCGAGGACGAAGCGAGGGCTGCTGACGGCGAAGGCGGTGCGGGGTCGCAGGCGCGCGGTTCACTGTTCGCCGACGCGCGTTACGACATCCGCCCGATGACGGTCGCGCACCTCGACGAGTGCTGGCGTCTCGACCAACGCTGCTTCGTCGATGGCGAGGCTTATAGCCGGGAGACTTTCGAGTACTTGCTGACCTCGCCCGATTCGGTCTCCTACCGCGCCGTCACGTCCGACGGGATGATGGTCGGCTTCATCGTCGGCCTCGTCGAGCCGCAGGCGACCGGCCACATCACGACGGTCGGCGTCGCGCCCGAACACCGCCGCCGACGCATCGCCAACCGGATGCTCGCCAAAGTCGAAGACGGCTTTCGCAAACGCGACGTGCGGACGGTGCGCCTCGAAGTCCGCTCCGTCAACGCGGCCGCCCAAGACCTCTACCGCAAGCTCGGCTACGTCGTCACACAGCGCCTCCCGCGCTACTACTCAAACGGCGGCGACGGCCTCCTGATGGTCAAATCTTTGGAATAAAGCAGTGATAGGTGATAAGTGATGGGTGATAGGAGAA
This sequence comes from Pyrinomonadaceae bacterium, assembly GCA_035942915.1. Taxonomy (GTDB): domain Bacteria; phylum Acidobacteriota; class Blastocatellia; order Pyrinomonadales; family Pyrinomonadaceae; genus DASZCR01. The sequence goes on from DASZCR010000166.1 coordinate 8,657, forward strand.
GACAGCATTTCTCCTATCACCCATCACTTATCACCTATCACTTTTAATCGGACTAGCTCTTGCGCAACTCCGTGAGCACCTGCTTGGCAACCGACTTCAGTGTGTCGAAGACGCCCGTGCCTTTGGAAGCGACCGCCTCGTGGACGGGCTCGTCCTTGCGCTTGAGTTCGGCGACCAACTCTTCGGCCGGGACGACGTTCGGCAGGTCGCGCTTGTTCAGTTGCAGGACGTAGGGAATCTTCAAGAGGTCGTAGCCGTTCGCCTGTAGATTCTCTTCCAGGTTGTAGAGCGACTCGACGTTGGCGTCCATGCGCTCCTCCTGCGAATCGGCGACAAAGACGACGCCGTCTACACCCTTCAGAATCAGTTTGCGCGAGGCGTCGTAGAAGACCTGACCCGGCACGGTGTAGAGATGAAAGCGCGTCTTGAAGCCGCGCACGGTGCCGAGTTCGAGCGGCATGAAGTCGAAGAAGAGCGTGCGGTCGGTCTCTGTGGCGAGGCTGATGAGCTTGCCCTTCGAGGCCGGAGCGGTCGAGTCGTA
>DASZCR010000167.1:0-4366 GCA_035942915.1 Pyrinomonadaceae bacterium
GCGTCCGGCGCAAGGTGTTAATTTCCGGCAACGAAGCGCTGGGCGAACGTGTTCAACTTGGCGGCCAGAGCCGCGCGCGTGATGGTTGTGTTCGGCTCGACGCGTGGGCCGGGCATGAAGATGAATCCCGTCGGAGTCTGCACCGCACTCGCCGGGTAGACTTCGAGGAACCCCTTGTCTATAGCAATCTGCACGTAGCCGCGCAGTTCCGAAGGAATCTGCACGTTATCTGTCAGCGGCTCTCCGCCGGAAGTGACTACGCTGCCCGCTTTCGCTTTAGCTTCGGCGTCGAGGCCGAGCGCGCGCACGAAGGCCACGGCGAGATTGAGGCGGCTGACGCTGCCTGCCGGGTTGAACTCCGAGCCGCTGGCGCTCATCAATCCTGCCGGAGCAGACACGTGTTCAGCGGTGTAGAAATCGCGCAACGTCGAACCCTTCGCGGTGACGGCTTCGGCAATCGACGCCATCTCGCCCGTGACATCCGTAAACCTCGCCGTCGCCCCGACCGTCTGGCGCAGTGGTGTGTTGAGTGCGAGCGCGCGAGCGAACTCCGCGCGCGTCACAACCGCGTCGGGCTGGAAAGAGTTGTCGGCGAATACGTCGATGCGACGATTGAGGACTGCCAGTTCGATTTCACCCTTCGCAGCATGGTCTTGAATATCTGTGATGGCCGGCGAGATGGAGATACGTTTCTTGGTGACCGTCCCGGTCACTGCGGCCGGGCCACCCGCGCCGGAAGTCGGAGTGCAGGGCGTGGTGACGCCGGCAGTCGTCAGGCACCGTGCGCCGCGAATCTCCATCACCCATTCGCCCTGCACCGGCCCCTTGACGACAACCTGTCTGGTCGGCGCGTTCAGCACGGGCAGCCCAATGCCGCTCGAATAGGTTTTGCCGTTGGGGTCGGTGAGCAGAATACCGACCGGATTAGTCGTGCCCTGGAATCTCATGGTGGCGAAAACGTCGAGGACATCGGTTCCGGCCTCTACCATGAACTTTCTGGCGTTGACCGAGTCGGGGCCGGGCGTGGCGACCGGGTTGTATGTGATGCTGAAGGGCGTGCTCGTCGCAGCGGTAGCCAGTTGCGCGTTGAAGGTCGGATTGCGGAACGAGCCGTAGTTCTTCGAGCGATTGAATACCTTGTCGACCGCAGCATGAGCGTTGATATAGCCCGCGCCGACCTCGTAGTCTTCACGACCGGGCATGCGTGTCGCCGTACTGACCAGGATGCTCTTAATCTCGTCCATCCTGTTCAGCGGATCGCTCATCAGTTCCGGGTCGGTCGAGAGCGTCGGGTCGGCTGCGAGCATGAGCGCGACCGTGCCGGCGACAAACGGTGTCGCCATCGAAGTGCCTTGAATCTGCGTGTAGAACGGAATGAAGGCTGGCGGAATCTCCTGATCGCCAGCGCCTCCGTTGGCGACGAGATTTGTGACGGAACGCGTCGAGACGAGATTGGCGGTGAAGCGCGTATTGGTCGGGAATTCGCGCCCATGTCCGGGGGCGGTGATGGTCGGCGCGTCGAAGTCGTCGAGCGGATCGCTGTTGCCCAGACGCTCCTCGCGCGGCAGCCCGCGTGAACTGCCGTTGGCGAGGCCGCCCTCTTTATGACCATTAGCCACGCCGATGACCCACGGAGCTTTCGCGTAGCGGTTCCAGGTGGCCTTGCCCGGGCCGGAGTTCGCGCCAGCGAAGAGGATGACCACGTTGCGGTCATACATTGTTTTACTGGCGATGTTGATTGGGTCGTCCGGGTTGAACGCAGCGAAGCTGCCGTAAGAGTTGGAGATGATACGGATGTTATAGCGGAACTGGTTGGCGACGGCCCATTCCCATGCGCCGATGGCGTTGATGACTAAGAGTCCCGCGCCGAGGCCTGCTCCGATAACCTTCGCTCCGGGCGCAACGCCAGCATAGCGACCGCCTGAACGCACGCCGGAACCGGCCAGAATGCCGGCGCAGTGCGTGCCGTGGCCGACTGACTGGTCCGTATTCGGAACGTCCTCGACGTAAGCGAACGGGATGAACTGGTTCAACCCGAGACTACCCGTGCTACCGTCATGTGTGAGTACCTGCACGTTCTGAATCACGGTCTGACCGAGTTTAAGGTCGTCGTGCGTCGCATCAATGCCGGAATCAATGACCATCACGGAGAAGTCACCCTTGCCTGAGACCGGAAGTCCTCCGTTCGCTCTCGTGAAGCTGGCATCGGTGCGGATTCTATTGACGCCCGCGAGGACGCGTGCCTGATCCATGTAATACTCAAGAGCGTCATTGGACCAGACGGAACGTACGGATGGATTGGAAGCCAGCGCCTTGACCTGCCCTGCGGTCGCCGTCACGCCGACCATGCCAAGATTTTGAAACGTCGTTCCGCCCGTAATTCCAACGCCGCGCAGCACGTTCAGGTGCGAATCCTTCAGGCCATCGCTCGTGTGAAAAGAGACGATGACGGTGCCGACACTGCCATCGTCGCTCAGCGTCTGAAGTTGCTCCTGAAGTGTCTGGCTGAGGGTTGCGGCTGAAGCCACAGCGCCGAGTGCCGCGCAGATGACCAGAACCGCGATAAATCTGGTGACTATTCTTCTAAACATCTTCAGCCTCCATTCCCGGCCTTGCGACCCGGCAGGTTTTCAGTTTTAGTGGTTGACCGAATAAGCGAGGTAAGACTCATAGCTAACAATTGCAAAATAGTCGGCAGAACCTGAGAAAAACTTGAGCCGCGAGGGAAAAATCAAACAGGCACTCTTCCTGAGAAAAACGGCCTGTTTTATCGCTCTTAAAATGGTTCAGGGAGGTTGAGGAAAACTTGAAATTGCGGATGGCGTCTTGCGGGAGTGGTTTGGTCAGACCGCTCTGGAGGCTAACTCGAAGCACTCTATTGTCAGATTGAACGTATTATTGTGCGGCAGGCGGGGCGGCGCTTACTGTCGAGAGGCTGAGAGTAAACTTTAATTGAGTATGAGGAGCAACGTCGTTCGCTGATGCAGAATACAGAGAAGACACAAAGAGCCTGACGCCTTCTGAGCGTCATCTCTGTGTGCCTGCGCCGCGATGTCTCTCTCTGTCTCTGCTTTAATTGTGCGTTGCTCTAGGCGGCCGGAAATTCTTCCCTCAGCTTACCAAACCGGAAAGGCTCGCTGATACGGATGGCGGCACGGCGACGCGTCTCCTTGAGCCAGTCGTTCAATTTCCCCGCCTCGCGCTGTTCGAGCAATTGCTTGCGGATGTCAGGCGTGGCTTCCGCCAGTGTTAACAAACGGGTCGGTTCGCGGGCCGAGACCTTGATGACGTGAAAGCCGAAATCCGTCTGCACAACCGGACTGATTGCGCCCGGCTTGAGCGAGAATGCTGCGTCGTCAAAGGCGCGTGCGTGTGAATCACGCGTAAAACTCCCGAGGTCGCCGCCGCGCTCGCGCGAGGATGGATCATCGGAGAACTGGCGGGCTAACGCGGCAAAGTCAACGCCCGAAGTAGCCTTGCGGCGCAACTCTTCGGCACGCGCGCGACGTCGCTCCATCTCTTCGCGGACAGCTTTTGTGAGGTCCTCGCCGGTCAGGTCCTTCTCTCTTTGTAGCTCCTGCGTAATCAGGCTCGGGCGCGCCGAGACGAGAATGTGTGCAGCCGTCACGCGCTCTTGTCGTTGCATCACCGTATCGTCACGATGCGCGTCATAGAAAGCTTTAATCTCCGCGTCGGATACGGTAACGCCCTTCTTCAACTCCTCGCGCATCATCTCGCCGTACATCTCCATTTTGACGACCTCGCGGTACTCGTCTCTGGTTAAATGATAACCGGCCAGGTACTCATCATATTTTTTATCACCGCCGAACTGGGCGATGGTCTTACGCTCCGCCTCGGCCAATTTCTCGGCCGGTATCTGGAGACCGCGGCTCTCAGCCTCCTGCGAGATCAACGTGCGGTCAATCAACTCCGAGACGATGCCTTCCTTGAGTTGTTCGAGCGTGCGGCGGCCATCCTCCGTACTAGTATCAATTCCCAGCGTCTCCTGCCCGTTCTTCAAATACATCTCATACAGCTTGGACGAAATGGGACGACCATTAACGGTGGCGACGGTCGGCGGAAGACTCAAAGCGGTACTTGTGCTGTTTGTCTGCGACGGCGCTCTCTTATCGCACGCGACGAGCGACGCGCATAGAGCAAGAAGTGCAAGGATGGGCCGAATGGTGTGTGTTGTCATTATCGGGAACCTTTGCGGAAGAGCTTAATACCTACCCGGCAGTGGTGACGGCAATATAGCCCCAATGCTTATCGCGCGTGCAGGTCTTGACGAAATACTCGGGATGGATGATTCGATTGATCGTTCCATCCGCGAAGCGATCTCCAAGAATGCTGCGCTCATCATTGC
>DASZCR010000168.1:0-3650 GCA_035942915.1 Pyrinomonadaceae bacterium
AAAGTACACCGCCCACTCGGGAGGAAGCAAGGCAGGACAGAAAGACGTTACGGACTTCGGATTTTGGATTTTGGGTTTTGGGTTAGAAGAAGGTTGACGATTGACGGGAGCGGCGCTGTCATCAACCGTCAACCCACAATCTAAAATCCAAAGTCGTCCTAGTGTGTGTTGGGCGCGGAGGCGAAGCGGACGCGCGGCTCGGCGGGCGACTCGTCGGGCTGGGTTTCGGTTCCGGCGCCGCGCCGGCAGTCGAAGCAGACGCCGAAGCTGCGGAGCGAGTGCTGGCGGGCGACGAAGCCGTGCTTGGCGACGATGGCATCCTGAATAGCTTCGAGTTCGGCCGAGTAGAACTCGATGGTTTCGCCGCAGATGGTGCAAATCATGTGGTCGTGATGCGGGTGCTTGTAGTTGTGCTCGTAGCGCGTGCGCCCGTCGCCGAAACGCACCTCGCGCGCCAGCCCCGCCTCGACGAGCAGCTTGAGCGTGCGATAGACGGTCGTGTGGCCGACGCCGGGGTCTTCCTGCTTGACCAATTGGTAGAGGTCTTCGCTCGAAAGATGCTCTTCGGTGCGTAGAAAGACATCCAGAATCAGGTCGCGCTGCGCCGTCCGCTTAAGCCCCGCGCGCTGGATGTGCTGATGAAAAATCTCTTTCTCTTCTGTCATAGAATCTCGTCCCGTCGTGTGCCTGCATTTTAACATCGCGCACGGCGGACTGTGAAGAAGTTTGACGGGATGAACTTGGACGGCTCGCGCCCGCGCATGCTATCTTCTTCTCCGTTCGCTCTCGCCGGGGTGGTGAAATGGCAGACACGACGGACTTAAAATCCGTTGGCCGCAAGGCCGTGCGGGTTCGACTCCCGCCCTCGGCAATCAGATTTTCGCACGCCCTTTAAATACCGCGCATCACCTCCGGGTTAATCGAGTACATGAGGTCTTCGAGTTCGGCGAGGACGCTGCGTGGACGGGGCGCGCCTTCCTCGGCCGTAGCCCGCTCGCGCTCTCTGGCGCGCTCGACGATGCGCGCGGCGAGGAAGACGCCCGCCTCCTCCGTCTCGGCCGCGCGTTGCGCGCTCTGGATAACGCTCGTCGCGAGACGGCGACGGCGCTCCTCGATGCTTCTCACCTCCTTCAACGTCTCGTCGAAAGCCTTGAGCCTCGCTTCGTCGGTCGCCTCCTGCGCCGCTGCGAGTCCGTCGAGCGCGACACGGCGTCGCTCGGCGTCCAGTTTGTCGAGCCGCTCGCCGAGAGCCTTGTAGGCAGCGGCCTTGTCTCTTCGCTCAGCCGCCTTGACCTGTTCGAGAATCTCCGCATAGCTCACACGTTGCGCCTGCTGCTCGCCCGCGCCCTCCGCCTCCGGCTTCAACTCGACGTGGACGCTCTCGCCGATGGCCTGCAACTGTTCGTCGTCGAAGAGCTTCAACTGTGCGGCCATCGAGGTCATCTCGTCCTCGTCGAAGAGGTTGAGGCGGCGCGCGATGATGAGCATCTCGGAGATGCTGAAGTGGCGTTCGAGCAACCGGCGCAACTCGCGCGGTCTCGTGCGCCGCCTCTGCGACAGCAACCACAGCACGGGCATCGCCACCCAAGGCCCCAGAAGCGTGACGACGCACGCGGCGATGACTATCAACTGCGCGCCCGTGTGGCTCAGTTCATAAGGTCTGCCGAGGAAGTTGAAATCGCTGCCCCACGCGAGGACGGCTCTGGTCGCGCTCTGGTAAACCTCCTGATAGGCGACGACGGAGACGAAGAAGGGCGAGAGGATGAGCGCCGCGATGACGAAGTAGAGGGCGGCACGCGAGAGCGAACGGTCAGAGACGCGCCCGCGCCACAGATAGACGGCCATCGTGCCGAGCACGAGCGAAGGCACGACGACGAGCGGGATGAGCCATGCCAGATGCAATCCGTCCCTGCTCCAGATAATCGGCCGTCTCCAGACGATGCCGACAAAGAGGGCGAAGGCCGAGAGCACGGCGACGCTAATCCACAGATACCGGCTCGCGCCCGGCACGCGCCGGAGAAAGAGGACGAGCGTGTTGAAGGCGCGCAACGGAAAGTCAATCATGAACAGGTAGAGCGGGTGCGCCTTGATGCGGTCGGCGTTGCTGCCGAAGATTTTCAGCATGCAGTTGCGCAAGACGAGCAGCGTGACGGAGAGGATTTCCATCAGCACCAGAATGGGGATGTCGCGCGTCAACACCTCCGACCCGACCTTGTAGTCCTTTGAGAAGAAGAGGCCGAGCGGCGTCTCCATCGGCGTCCGCGCGTTGGTCGATTCGCTCTTGAAACGGTTCATCTCCTCGCGCGCCGCCCCGGCCGCCGCGAGCACCGAGACGAACGGGTCGATGTCGCCGCCCGCAGGCTTGAAGAAGAACGGATAGGTCTCATCCACGGCGTCGCCGTTGCCGCCGTCGGGTGTCGCCGCTGCGGCCGTGCCTCTCTGTTGCCCGCGCGCCTGTGCGTGCTTCTTCTTCGCCTTTCCGTTCGACGACTCACGGCGCGGGTAGGTGAACTGATTCCACTTGGCCTGCTCTTCGAGCGCGTCGGTGATGACGTTCGGCAGGTCTTCGTGCAGTATCTCTAGCTGCGTGGCCTCGATGATGCGTTCGAGCTTTTCGGGGAACTTCTCCTTGCCGAGTAGCGCGTCGATGCCCTCGCGCAACTTCTCCCTGCGCCTCTCGCGCTCTTCTTCGGCCTGTGCGGGCGTGCGCTCCGCTTCTCCCTCGTCGTCCGCACGCGGTTCAGGGTTCTGCGCTTGCGCCGGGTCGATGCCGAGCGGGACGTACCAGAGCAGTTGTTCGAGCCAGCCCTTCAATTCATCCTGCGTCTTCTGTCCGGCGTTGGGAAAGAGCGTCGCCGGCTCCATCTCGTGCTTCCACTTGGGCGTGCCCCTCGGCGCGCGTCCATCCTCCGGCTCGTTGTCGAAGAAGCGCGCGCGAATCTTGGCGGCCTGTCCGGGGTTCTTGAGCACGTCGGCGATGCGTTTGGGGTCGAGCAGGGTTTCGACCAACTGGCAAGCGCTGTCGAGCCGACCCCAGAGGATGTCGTTCGAGCGCCATGAGCGTTTGAAGAAGCCGCCGAAGTGATACATCGCATCTCCCGAAACTTTGTCGGAAAGCCCCCTGCGACTGAAGCCGCGCTCGGCGTCGCGCGGGCTGATGCGAATCGTCTCGATGATGTCTTTCTCGTGCAGTTCGGCGACCCACTCGATGGGATAAAGCTGCACGTCAATCTTCTCAAACTCGGAGTAGGCCAGCAGAACGTTGCGCTCGTCCTCGTCGTCGTTCGAGAGAGCCTTCCAGAGAAACTCCTCCTCGAAGACGCGTGTGCGCTGAAAGATGCCCTTGAAGTCGTCGGCCGTCGTCTGGCGGCGTTCCTCCTTCGTCTCGTGCTCCTTCTCTTCCCTGATTTTGCCGCTCGCCAGCTCCTCGATAATCTCTTTGCGCCGCTTCTTGAGCGCCGCGTTGAAGGCCGAGAGCGTGTCCGAATCCATCGGGCGCAGCGTCTCGGCCGATTCCTGCAAAGCCCTTTCGAGTAACTGCGCCGGTTCGTGTTCCAGCCCGATGAGTTTGCGTAGCGCCGTCTCGACGATTCTCCAAATGAGGTCGGCCTCGCGCCGCACGTTCGGCTTATCTTTGCGGCCGAGCGCCT
>DASZCR010000169.1:0-16738 GCA_035942915.1 Pyrinomonadaceae bacterium
CCCGCGCCGCCCTTTCAATTCGTCTGCGAGCACGATTCCGGCTCGAACCCTTGTCTCTCGGTCAAAGACGCCAGAGGGCGCACGTGGCGCGTCAAGTGGGGCGACGAAGTGCGCTCGGAGACTTTCGTCACGCGGCTCGTCTGGGCGGTCGGCTATCACGTCGAGCAAGCCTATTTCATCCCGGCGGGAAGAATCGAAGAGATGAAAGACCTCGGTCGCGCGCGACAGTGCGTCGCAGAAGATTGCACCTTCAAGGATGCGCGCTTCGAGTTGGACGAGCGCGGCGTGACGAAGCTCTTTGACGAGCATGGCTGGTCTTGGGACGATAATCCGTTCACGGGCACACGCGAATTGAACGGACTGAAGATTATGGTCATGCTCACGTCGAACTGGGACAACAAGGACGTGCGCGACGTGGCGCGCGGCTCGAACACGGCCATCTTCAGGCATCGTCTGGCGGATGGGATAATCGAGGCGCGTTATCTGATTATCGACTGGGGCGCGACGATGGGGCGTTGGGGAAGCGCGCTGACGCGCGGCAAGTGGGACTGTGAAGGGTTCTCTGCACAGACGCCGGAGTTGATAACGGGCGTCGAGAACGGCGTCGTCAGTTGGGGCTACGTCGGGCAGCGCACGGATGAGGCGCGCGAACTCATCACGGTCGATGATGTCGAGTGGCTCTATCGGTATCTGAGGCGCATCACGGACGAGCAGTTGCGCGCAGGACTCGAAGCCAGCGGCGCAACCCGCGACGAAGTCGAATGTTTTACGAAGGCCCTCCGCGAACGCATCGAATCGCTCGGTCGCGTCTGCGAAGCGGGTGAACTGTTCAAACCTACAAGTCAGGCGCTTTGAGCAGAGGCTCAGAGGCGAACTCTTTCGGGTCGAAGACGTGGAAGAACCAGTAGAGCAGCGGTTGGTGTCCGAGCGCCGCATACCAACCGTAGGTCTTCATTTCGATGTAGGCTTCCTCCTTCGTCCAGCCGCAATCGGTGACGCGATAGACGCCGAAGAGGACGCCCGTCCGGTGTCGTCCGCCGCGACAGTGCGAGAAGACTGCGCCCTTCGTCTCAGAGGTGCGGACGTGACCGAGCCACAGCCTGACACGTTCGGCGGGCGGCGCATCGCGGTCGGAGAAAGGGATGGACAACCACTCCTCGATGCCTGAGTCTAAGGCGCGTGCTTTGTCCTCACGCCGTTCGTGTTCGATGAGACTGAAGACGCGGCGCACGCCGAGACGTTCGACGAGTCCGCGATAGCCTTCGCGGTCGGGCAGCGCGCCCCTGTAGAGCGTCTGCGAAACCTGTCCGAAGTTGCGTATGGGAACGCCGAACTCGTTCTTCTCCGAACGCGATTTGAGCCATTGCGCGAGCCACATCTGCCATCACCTATGCCTTCAGTGAACGACAGTTGCGCGCCCCGCAGCGACAGTCCTCCGCGCGCGGATGGTCTGGGTCGCGGTAGTCAATCGTAATCTCTTCGCCGGGCTTGATGTCGCGGCGCGCGAAGATGGAGACTTTATCTGTGGAGACGCAGCGCATAAACGCATTCGGGTCGCATGAATGGTTGATGAAGGCCGTTGCGTTGCCACCCGCCGCGCCGTCAATCGCCACGTCGTCTGAGACCCAGACGACCTTGATGGCGTCCTGCGAATCGACGCGGCGCTGAATTTTGCGACGCCCGCGAATTACCTCGCCCGTGTAAGAAGCAATCTTTTTGCGCGCCGGAAAACTCTTCAGCGCGAAACACCCCTTGCCGTAGATGTGGCTGCGCCGCACCTCTATCCCATCCTGCTTGACAGTCATCTTCCTCGTTGCACCCTCACGCGTTGTTTCGTCAAACCAGCACATTCTATGTGATTCGCGCGCGGCTTCAAACAGCGCGCCCCTTCCAACGGCCGCGACGGAAGACCAGCGCGCTGATGACCGCCAGCGTCGAGAAGGCTATCGTCATCGCAAGGAAGACGCCGTGCGGCCCCATCCCGAACCAGACGGCCAGCGCAAACGCCAGCGGAATCTCCCACATCCAGAAGACAAAAAGGTTGATGACGGTGGGCGTCGAGGTATCACCCGCGCCGTTGAACGACTGCGTGATGACCATCCCGTAGGCGTAAAAGAGGAAGCCGCAGGCGACGATGCGCAGACAGTCGCCCGCATAGGCGAGCACGACCGGTTCCTGCGTAAAGAGTGCGGCAATCGGCCGCGCGAAGACGACGAAAATGAAACCGACCGTGCCGAGAAAAATCATGTTGTAGAAGCCTGCGCGCCAGACCGCGCGCTCGGCTCGCTCAGGCTTGCCCGCGCCGAGCGCCTGCCCGACCATCGTCGCCGCCGCATTGCTCATGCCCCACGAAGGCAGCAGCGCAAAGAGAATCACGCGCATCCCGATGGTGTAGCCCGCCACTGCGTCGCTGCCGAAGCTGACAATCACACGCATCAATCCCACCCAACTCGCCATCCCGATGAAGAACTGAAATGTGCCGGAGACTGAGAGCCGCGCCAGACGCCACATCAACGCCGGTTCGAGACGCAGATGACGCCGCGCCAGATGCACGCGTCGGCCTCCGCGAACGAGGAACGAGAAGGCGAAGAGCGCGCCCGCGCCGCGCCCGATGGTGGTCGCCGTAGCCGCGCCCGCGACACCCATTTCCGGGAAAGGCCCGACGCCGAAGATGAGACAGGGCGCGAGCGCGATGTTGATGAAATTGGCGAGCCAGAGCGTGCGCAGGGCAATCGCTGCATCGCCCGCGCCGCGAAAGATGGCGTTGATGAGAAAGAGCATCATCACGGACGCGTTGCCGCCGAGCATGATGCGCGTGTAGTTACTGCCCTGTGTGATGACGCCTTGCGAAGCGCCCATCAGTTCGAGCAGACGCGGGGCGAGCACGACGCCCACGACGCCGAGCACGAGCGAGACCGCGAGACCGAGCGCGATGGACTGCGCCGCCGCGTGCGCCGCTCCCTCGCGGTCGCCCTCGCCGATGCGCCGCGCGACGGTCGCCGTCGCCCCGATGCTCAATCCCATCGCGACGGTGTAAACCAGAGTCAGCAGCGACTCCGTAATGCCGACAGTGGCGACGGCGTCTGCGCCGAGATGCGCGACGTAGAACACGTCTGCCACGGCGAAGATGCTCTCCATCACCATCTCCAAAACCATCGGGACGGAGAGCAGCAGAATGGCGCGCCCTATCGAGCCTTCCGTGTAGTTGTAGCCGACGTGTGTGCCGCGTATCGCGTGGCGGATGGAAGTCAGCAGGCTCACGTCATCGGAAACGTTACCCGTCGTGGAGGCGACGGTCGCTTCTGTCGTGTCGGGCATGATGTGTCCTCTTCAGAGCAGGAAGTCGAGCACGATGGGGTCGTGGTCAGAGAGCGCGCCCGCCTCGTCGCGCAAACCGCCGATAACTTTGGGCGGCGCGTCGCCGTGCGGCTCGATGCCTTTGGCGGTGAACCAATCGAGTTTGAGCGAGCAGCGCCCGCCCGACTTCGAGAGCGCCCAGTTAATCCACCAGAAGCACCATTGCGGAACCCACTCGCCCATGTTCGAGTTGGCCGCAAGGTCTTGCACGTCGTAGTGCAGCGTGCCCGCGCCCGGCTCGTTGAGCGCGCGGTAGTTGTAGCCGCGCCGCTCAAGCTCGCGAAACAGCCCGCGCTCAAACCAGCGGTCTGGATGCGGATAGTGATTCTTGATGACGTTGTTGACGCCCATCAGCACGCGCCGGAAGAAGCCGCCGATGGCGTAGACGGCGCGGCGCGAGTTGTAAGTCGTCGTATTCCAATCGCCGCCAATCACGACCGGAAGCTGTGGCCGCAGAGAGTCGAGATGGTCGAGGACGATGCTCATCTGCCGCTGGCGGTGGCGCTGCGTCGAGTGTGCGTCGAGATGTATGCTGACGGCGCGAAACTCGCCTGCCGGGTGCGACACGTCTGCGACGACGGCGCGCTGGCTGCCGAGCCGTTTCTCCTTGCCGCGCATCTTGTCCTTGCCGTTCGGCAAGGCGACGGCGTGCGCTCTGTGCAAAGGATGACGCGAGAGCAGCGCGTTGCCGTGCAATGCCTGCTCGTTCTCGCCCTCGGCGCGGCTTTCCAGCCCGCTTCCCTTGTTGAGCGCCAGATAGCAGGGCGCAAAAACGTAATTCATGCCGAGCGACTCGGCCAGTTCACGCGCGATGAAGCGGTTACCTGTACGCGCCATCCCGTAGTCAAGTTCCGTCAGGAGCAACACGTCGCTCGCGGAGATGATGGGGTGCTCGCGCAGGGCGCGTGTGATGCCTGCGAGACGAAGCCCGCGTTCGATGTTCCATGCCGTGACGCGGACAGGAAGCGTGCGCGGCGACGCCTCTGCGTGCGTCGCGGCGAGGTCTTCGCGCACGACGCTGCCGAGCAGCCTTTCAATCTCCGGCCGCAGCATCCTGTAGACGGACGAGGCTTCGAGGGCTTTCGTCGAGTCAAACTGTGCGAGTGAAGGAAAGTAAGGGCGTAGCTCGTGATTGAGTGCGTGAGGCGCGGCCTCCGCTGTGTAGATTTTAGCGTTTCTCAAACCGGAGAAATCTTAACCAACCGACGCGCCTCGTTCAACCTCTCGACGCCGCATTGACACTTCGCGGCGGCCGGAATATTCTCCACGCGCCCTTTTCACATACTCACATTTACTCGACACACAAATCGCTTCTCGAAGCGTTGGGAGAACTCACGTCATGAACAGATTCCGCACGCTCGCCGTCCTCGTCCTTATCCTCGCCTGCTTCGCTTCGCTGCACGCGCCCGTGCGCGCCGCAGACTTCAAACGCGAAGTCATCTATCAAATCATCACCGACCGTTTCTTCGACGGCAACTCCGCCAACAACAACCCGGCACAGTCGCCCGGCCTCTACGATTCGACGAAGACGAACTGGCGTGCCTACTGGGGCGGCGACCTGCAAGGCATCGAGCAGAAGATGTCCTACCTCGCAGGACTCGGCGTCACGGCCATCTGGATTTCGCCGCCGCTCGACAACCTCAATGCCAACATCCCCGACGGCTCAGGCAATCCGACGGCCGCTTATCACGGCTATCAGGTGCGCGACTTCAAACGCATTGAGGAGCACTTCGGAGACGCCTCGAACAGTTGGACGGCCTTCGACAATCTCGTCACGGCCGCGCACGCCAACGGCATCAAGGTCATCGTCGATTTCGTGCCCAACCACACGACGCAGGACAACGCGGGCGAGTTCGGCGCGTTCTACAACAACGGGACGCTGATGGGCAGCTACAACAACGACTTCAACGGCTACTTCAACCATAACGGCAACATCGGCAACTGGGACGACCGTTATCAGGTGCAATACTACACGCTCTTCAATCTCGCCGAACTCAATCAGGAAAACTCAACCGTCGATTCCTATCTGAAGTCTGCGGCGCAGCTTCTTCAGCAGCACGGCGTTGACGGCTTCCGCATCGATGCCGTCAAGCATGTCAACTGGGGCTGGCAATACAGCCTCGCCAACTCCATCTATACCTTCGGCGACAGCTTCATCTTCGGCGAATGGTTTCAGGCTTCGACGGGCGACCCGCTCTACCGTGACTCCTACAAGTTTGCCAACCGCAGCGCCTCGTCGCTGCTCGACTTCCCGCTCAACACGGCGATTCGCAACGTCTTCGGCTCAAACGCCAACTTCAGCGAGATTGATAACGTGATTGCTCAGGAGGCGTCGAACTTCACTTGGGACGAAGACCTCGTGACCTTTATCGACAACCACGACATGACACGCTTTCTCTCGCTCAACAACAATAACAATCGTCTCCATCAGGCACTCGCCTTCGTCCTCACCGCGCGCGGCATCCCGTGCATCTACTACGGCACGGAACAATACCTGCACAACGACACCAACGGCGGCGGCGACCCCTACAACCGCCCGATGATGAACGGCTTCTCGACCACGACGACCGCCTACACTCTGACGAGCCGCCTCTCGACGCTCAGGCGTAACAACCCGGCCATCGGTTATGGCTCGATGACGCAGAGATGGATTAACGCGGATGTCTACATCTACGAGCGTCGTTTCTTCGGCAACACCGTCCTCGTCGCCATCAACAAGAACGAGACGCAGGGCTACAACATCTCCGGGCTTAACACGGCGCTTCCCGTCGGCACTTACAGCGATTACCTGACGGGCTTGCTCGGCGGCTCGTCCATCACAGTCAACTCCGGCACCGGCGGCAACAACCCCGTCACCGCCTTCCATCTCCCGGCGCACACGGTTGCCGTATGGAGCTTTACGGAGAGCGCGAGCGGGATGCCGCAAGTCGGCTCCATCGGCCCGGCGGCCGCGCAACCCGGCGTCAAAGTCACTATCGGCGGTCGCAACTTCGGCTCGACTGCCGGCACTGTGAAATTCGGGACGACGACTGCGACGGTCGTCTCCTGGACGCCCACGAAGATTGTCGTCAACGCTCCCAATGTGACGAACGGCAACTACAACGTGACCGTCACGACATCAACCAATCAGGTCTCGAACGGCATCCAGTTCACGCTCCTGAAGGCCAAGCTCATCCCTGTCACCTTCACCGTCTTCAACGCATCGCCGACCTCCGTCGGCGACTACATCTTCCTCACGGGCAACACGGTCGAGTTGGGCAACTGGGCGACGACGTGGGAAGGGGCTGTCGGGCCGATGCTGACGCCGAACTATCCGAACTGGTTCATCAACGCCAGTGTTCCGGCAGGCCAGCAGATACAGTTCAAGTTCATCAAAATCGCTGCCAACGGCGCGGTCACATGGGAGGCCGGAGCAAACCACACTTACACCGTGCCGACGACCGGGACGGGCTTCGTCAACGTCAACTGGCAGTATTAAGCCGCGCGTTCGAAACAACTCCTGAGGGCAGAGGACTTGCTCCTCTGCCCTTCTCTCATCGACGCGCAGCAAATTTTTACTAAAAAATTTTTCGTCGCCGCGAGTGATTGCCATCACTCAAGAGATGCTGGTTGGAAGCTACCAGCACGGGGTTACCTCTTTGGCCTCTACAACTTCACACGGGCGGCCGACAGTTTCCGCCGTCTCCGGCGTCGGCCGATGCTCTCATCACCTCACCAAGATTTAAGTTGACGCGGCCAATCGCTTTGTTATAGTGAGGCCGTTACTCAGAAGTGAAGCGGTTCTCTCTCACGGACACCTCGCACCACCGACTTGAACCGCCAGACAGTCCCAACGTCCAGCAAATTTTTTCCGTTGCCCTCTAGTTAGCCTCGCAGATGGTTGTGACCGCCGCGTGCGACGGTCGACAACACGGGTCGGTTTCTCGCTTCGCCAACGCGGCGAGGCTTCTGACCGATTCGCCTGACTCCCCGCTCTTCGCGCGGCTCTTCCGTGTTCGCCGGAACTTCACCCGGCTCCACGCTGTTCTGGTTCCCTCAGCTTTTTCACGGCTCCTTCGCCCTATTCCTCGTCATGCCGATGGCGCGAAGGTTCCACACAAGAACAGTCGGTTTTCCTTACCCTCAGAGGAGAAGAATAATGAAAACTACGAAACCAATGATGTACAAGCTCATCGCGTTGGCGGCGGCCGGAGCGCTGCTCATCTCGACGCTTGTCAGCCAGTACGACCTGCCCGTCGAGCGCACCGCCAGCGCCCAAACGACGACCAACCTTGCCGACAATCCGCCGGAGATTAGCTCGATGACGGCCTCCCCACTGAGCACTCCGACCAGTCAGGGCAACGCGCAACTAGTGGTCAAGTTCGTGGCAGGCACCGCGCTCGGCTCGCAGGTTACGGCGCGCATCGACGACCGTGATGTCTTGCTGCGCGACGACGGTCAGGGCGGCGACGCCCTCGCGGGAGACGGCAAGTACTCCGGCATCATCAATCTGAATTTTC
Organism: Pyrinomonadaceae bacterium; assembly: GCA_035942915.1. Classification (GTDB taxonomy): domain Bacteria; phylum Acidobacteriota; class Blastocatellia; order Pyrinomonadales; family Pyrinomonadaceae; genus DASZCR01. Next base: position 7,857 of record DASZCR010000169.1, read on the forward strand.
AGGAACTGGCGAATAACCAGAGCCGGATAGACTCACTCAATAACCCTAACACCCTCACCTTCGACGGCACAGAAGCGGCGATGACGAGTTCGACCATCGACTCCGAATCGACCACCGTCAGCGACGACCCCTACGCTGAACCCGAAGTGGAACCGACGCCTGCGCCCACTACTACTACTGACGGCTCGTTTGCAAGCTTCGACGGCTCGACGGCGACGACCGACAAGTCCGGCGGCGGCTCTTCGACGACGGTCGATGTCACAGCCTTCAGCAAACGCGCACAGGTCGGCCTCAAGCGTTATCAAAAGATTAATTACGCGGGCGTCAAACCCGGACAGGTCGTTCCGCTTTACCGTATCGGCACGTCGAACTCCATCGACCCTGAAAAGTCGCTCGTCATCCGCGACCTGAGCGTCGTGCAGGATGCTTCGCGCACCTTCAACCCCTGCACCAACACCGGCACGCCGATGGGCAAGTGGACGTTCGGCTATCTCATGACGCAGCTTGCCAACCAGACGCAGACCGGCATCGACCCGCGCGAGTTCACGCGCCAGTGGTTGAACAAGTGGCTCGCGCCGCCAACCGTCAACGGTTTCACGCCCACCGTCCGCCAGAGGATGCAGACGTTGATTATTGACCCCTGGCAGGCGGCCAGCGGCGGCCCCGGCCAACCGCTCGACTTGTCGAAAGCTCCGTTCCGCCTGCTCTCCATCGTCAACCGCATCGACCTCCGACGCAACAACGGCTTCGGCGGACGCGACGCGGGCGAAGGCCGCTTCGTCTTCAGCGCCATCGACCGACGCAACGGCGGCTGCGGCACGCTCCAATTCACGGTCATCTTCGAGTATGGCATCGACCGTCAAGGCAACGCCGTCCGCGATTGGGCGCGCCAGTGGTACGACCTGAGTTCGATGAGCTTCGGGCCGCAGTTCAACGCCGCGCTTGAAGCCATCACGGAACAGTTTGCACGCGCCGGTGCTGCCCCCTCGAAACCGAACGGCAGCGCGCTCAACCAACTCCGCACCAACGAGATTGCCATCGCCAACGCCTCGCCCGACGACGACTGGCAGTTGCGCGAGTTTCGTCTCTTCGCAGACGGCGCACCCGACGCCGGACAACTGCGGATGGTGACCGTCAAACTCACGCCCGACACTTCACGGATGGCGGCCGACACCACCGCGAGGTTCATCAATCACAAGACTCAACTCATCCTCCAAGAGCGCCACACCGTTCCGGAGATTTGGGAGGGGCTGAACTTCCTCGGCGGCTTCTCTGATGTCGTCAACCCGACGAACGCCTTCCCGCCGCCCAACAATTTCTGGCGCGACGGGCCGACCGTGCACATCACCAACCGCGAGGCGCGTCACAAGTTCTCCATCAATACCTGTAACGCCTGCCACGCGACCGAGACGGCGACCGCCTTCACGCACGTCAAGCCTGCGCCCTTCAACACCGTCGCCGGTCTCTCCGGCTTCATGACCGGCATCGACGTTGTTGACCCGGCCGACGGCACGCCGACCCGTCACTTCAACGAGTTCGAGCGACGCGCCCTCGACCTCGACCAACTCGTCAATCTTCCAAGCGTCTTCCAGATGAGTCATCAGCGCGTGCCGATGACGCACTAGGCTGAAAGCTCTTAACCCTGAAACGTTCAAGCCCTGCGCCGCAGCCATCAGGCGGCGCAGGGCTTGAACGTTTCATCGTGGATGTTTCTACGAAGCGGGAGTCGGTTGACGATGCAGAGCAGCAATCTCGTCAAGCATCTTCTGCAACTCGCTCTGCGGCATCCAGCGCCCGCGCACCATCACGCCCGCGCGTCGCGCGACGTTGGCGACCGATTGCAGCGGATTGGCTTCGACAAGCAACAGGTCTGCGCGCTTGCCGACCTCGACCGTCCCGAACTCGCTTGCACCTTTGAGATATTCGGCCGGGTTGCGCGTCGCCGCTTCGAGCGCGGCGTAGGGCGTCAGACCTGCCTCGACGAAGCTCTGTAGCTCGCGGTGCGTGGCGAAGCCGGGAACGAGGAAGAACTGCGGCGAGTCGGGGCCGACGAGCAGTTTAGCGCCCGCCGCGTGTAGCGCCTTGACCACCTTGTTGCGCAGTTCGACGTAACGCTGCCGCTCTGCTGCGGGCGCCGGAATCCCGGCCGTCCCGGCCTTCTGTTTGGCAAACGCCGCACGCATCTGCGCCGGGATGTACTGCATCTCCGGCCACTTCAAAAGGTCTTCCGGCTTGTCGTAAGAGACCACGAGTTTGAAGAGCGTGAGCGTCGGGTCGTTCCAGACACCGGCCTTGCGTGTGGCTTCGGCGAGCGCGGCGATTTTGCTTTCGTCGATGTGAGCCAGCGCGGGGCCGAGGACGACCTGTGAAGTCGGCGGCGGAACGGGCGAGTTCTCAGCGACGAGTGCTTGCAGGTATCCGTCGAGGTGTTCGACCGAAGACTGCTGCGCATCGAGCGCGCGCTTTAATCCGACGCCCGCCGTGACGTGTCCGGCGAAGGGGATGCCGAGACGGCGCGCGGCGGCGACGACGGCCGCATAAGTCTCCGGCGTCAACCCTTCGTGGACTTTAAGTAAATCGTAACCGGCGCTCTTCTGTTGGGCGACAATCTTCTCGGCGGCTTCGGTTGTCGCGGCCACCTGACCATGAATCGGCGGCCCGGCAGCGTAGATGGTCGGCCCTGTGAGTTCCCCTCTGGCGACCCGTTCGCGGACGAGCAGATTGGTGGGATGACCGGCCATGCCGCGAATCGTCGTCACGCCGTTGGCGAGGAAGAGCTTGAGCACCTGACTCGGCCCGTCGTTGTTCGTGCCGTCGCCGGGTGGGATGTGAACGTGCATGTCTGCGAGGCCGGGCATCAGATACTTGCCGCGTCCATCGATGCGCAGCGCGCCCGCAGGCACTTTCGTCTTTGCCGCCGCTCCAATCTCTGCGATGCGCCCGTCGCGCACGATGACGGTCTGGCCTTCCAGCACGCGCTCGCTATCCATCGGCACGACGCTTACGTCAACGAAGGCGACGACCTGACTCGTCTTCCCCTTCTCCTGCGCCTGCGGCTTCTCCGTCTGCGAAAGCGTCGTACACGACAGCACGAGAAGCATGAGAGCCATGCTCAGGAAACGTCGGACAGGAGTTTTCATCAACATCATCAACCTTCTCTTCTGCGAGCCATTGGTTACTCGTAACGGAGCGCGATGAGCGGGTCTACTTTCATGGCGCGCCGCGCCGGGATGTAGCAGGCGAGGAGCGCCGTCAGCAGCAGCAGCGCCGCGCCGACGACGAAGGTCAGCGGGTCGGTCGCCGTCACGCCGAAGAGCAGGTTCGACATCAGTCTCGTGAGAGCCAACGCTCCGGCCGCGCCGAGTGCGACGCCTATTAAAGCCAGCCACAGCCCTTGTCCGAGAATCAGCCGGAGCACGTCGCGCGGTTGCGCGCCGAGAGCCATGCGGATGCCTATCTCGCGCGTGTGTTGCGTGACGAGATAGGACATCACGCTGTAGATGCCAATCATCGCCAGCGTCACGGCCAGCGCGGCGAAGATGGTCAACAGCAGCATGTTGAGGCGGCGGCCGGAGACGGAACGCTCAAGTATCTGCTCCATCGTGTAGACGCTGTAGACGGGCTGGTTCGGGTCAACGGCGAGCACCTCGCGCTTGATGGCGGGCGCGAGCGCCGTCGGGTCGCCCTTGCCGCGCACGACGAGACTCATGTTCTGCGTCATGCCCTGCCACAGAGGGTTCGTGTAAGGCGCAAATATCTCCGGGCTGACGGCGCGCGTCAGTCCTCCCTGCTTCACGTCGCCGACGACGCCGACGATGGTCATCCACGTCTCGCCCATCCTGACGCGCTTGCCGACGGCCTCTTCATTCGGGAAGAAACGTCTGGCGAGCGTCTGGTTGACGAGAATGACGGGCGGCGCGTTCTCGTCGTCGCGCGTCTCGAAGTTGCGACCGGCGACGAGAGGGATGCCGAGCGCGCCGAAGTAACCGGGGCTGGCCGCGCGGAACTCGACGAGCGGAGCGCGCTCCGGCGGCTCCGGCGGCTGCCCCTCGACCTGAATCGTCCCGTTTGTGCCGAACGACTGGACGGGCAGCATGTTGACCTCGCCGACGGCCTCGACTCCGGGCAGCGCAGCGACGCGCGCAAGCAACTGCCTGTGAAAGTCGGTCGCCTTCTGGTTCGTGTCGTACCTGTTGGCGGGCAGCGTGAGTCGCATCGTGAGGACGTTTTCGGGGCGCAGCCCTGTCTGGACGTTTTGCAGTTGAATGAAACTCTTGACGAGCAGACCCGCACCAATCAGCAGCACCAACGCAGCAGCCACTTCGGCCACCGCGAGGATGCCGCGCAGGCGCTTGCCGCGCGGACTGTTGACGGCGTTACCGCCCTCTTTCAGAGCGTCCTGCACGTCCGCCTTCGAGATTTGCAACGCGGGCGCAAGCCCGAACGCGATACCTGTCAGCAGCGAGAGCAGGAGCGTGAAGCCGAGCACACGTTCGTCCAACCCGACGCCGGAGATGCGCGGCATCATCTCTGCCGCCAAAGTCGCCAGCGCATCGATGCCCCACTTCGCAAGAATGAGGCCGAGCACACCTCCAGAGAGCGAGAGCAGGAGGCTTTCAGTCAGAAATTGTCGTATCAGACGCAGGCGTCCAGCGCCGAGCGCCGTGCGGATAGCAATCTCGCGGCGACGCGTGGCCGCGCGCGCCAGCAACAGGTTGGCGACATTCGTGCAGGCAATGAGGAGGACGAAGCCGACTGCCGCAAGTAGCATCAAGAGCGCCGGGCGAACGCCCCGCACGACCTCCTCCTGTAGCTCGATGAGCCTGATGCCCCTGCCCGTCTGCGCATCTGGATATTGTTGCTCAAGACGGCGCGCGATGGTCGTCATCTGTTCCTGCGCGCGTTCGAGCGAGACGCCGTCCTTCAATCGTCCGAGGACGTTGTAGGCATGACTGCCACGACTCGCCGCCATCCTTTCCGAAAAGACGAGCGGCGTCCACAGTTGCGCCGTGCGAAACTGCGGGAACTCAAAATCCTCAGGCATCACACCGACCACCATGTAGCTCTCGCCGCCGAGTGTAATCTGTCGGTTGATGGCCTTCGGGTCGCCCGCGAAGTTGCGTTGCCATAAGGCATGACTGAGGACGACGACGCGGTGATTACCCGGTCGGTCTTCGCCCTCCACGAGAACACGCCCCTCTTGCGGACGCACGCCGAGCACCTCGAAGAGATTCGGCGAGACCTGCGCGCCGATGATGCGTTCGGGCTGGTCTTGATGCTGAAGGCTGAAGTCGGAATATTCGTAAGCCGCAATGGCCGTGAACACGTCGTTCTGCTCACGCCAGTCTTTGAAGTTCGGAACGGAGACCGAGCCTTCGCCGCCGCCCGGCAGAGATTCGTAGAGCCTGACGAGTTGCTCTGGCTGATGGTAGGGGAGCGGGCGCAGCAAGACGGCGTTGACGACGGAGAAGATGGCGCTGTTGGCACCGATGCCCAGAGCCAGCGTCAGGACGGCGACCGCCGTAAAACCCGGATGCTTGAAGAGCACGCGCAGGCCGAAACGCACGTCTTGCACCAATGGCTCGAAGAGCGACTTTAACCAACTCATAGCACTCAACCTCCTTCAGCCGATTTTCTTTTGCACACGGCGCATACCGACTCGATGAACTTTTCAAAGTTTTCCGGCGGCCTGATGCTGCGCAGACACACGCGCGCCGCAGAGCAGACAGCAGACGACTATCAGCGAGATAAATCTCCGGATTCTGTGCCTCGATGAAGTTGGTTTCGGTGATTCGGCAGAAGAAATCGCGCCGCAGTCTCCCATCTGCGAAGAGTGGATTATAGATTTCACGGACGCGCCCAGACTTTTTTTGTGACGAACGGGACGTGCTCAATGACGAGGCGAAGAAAAACGGTGTGAAGCGTTGTAGCGGGAGACGGTGCGGCTCAGCCTGAAACCACTTGCCCAACACGCGGCACGCGGACGTTGAAGGAGCCTGCCTGTCAGGCATGCGCCGCGCAAATTCGCGCCGACGCGCTACTTCCCTTCATCTTCGGTCTCAATGGAAATAGGGTCGTGGTTCGGCTGCCGCTGCATCTGAAGTTTTGAAGAGATGAGGCTGCTCAGGCGCTCATCGGTCTTCCCCGTCCGCGCCTCGAACAGGTCTTCATACCACGAAGGCTTCTGCGCCCCCTCCTCCTGATAATCCTGCTCCGCCCTCTGCTGCGCTGCCCCCGGCTCGCCGTCCCCTGCATGGGAAGCTGCGTCGCTCGACCGCTGCTGCTCGTCGGAAGTCAGCTCTCTCAAACGCTCCAATTCGTCCGCGATGTTCAGTGCGGCCAAGACGGCAATCTTCAGGACATCATGCGACGGCGCGTGCGACGCGACCAGACGCATGCGCTCATCGACGAGCCGCGCGATTCTCAGGACGTGCTCCGGGTCGCTGTGTGAGCGCAGGCTGTAGATTTGATTAAAAATGCTGACCCGTATCGGCTCGATGAGAGTCGCCCCGAATTTGTCTTTGTTCATCTTCCTGCCCCACTCTTCTCGTGCTTACATTTCGCCACCCCGGCCTCGAACCCGTTCGGATACCACCAGCCTGTTCCGCCACAGTCGGGACACTTTGAAACGTCGATTCCGGGCTCAGATTTGACCTGTAGACTGTTTTCCGCGCCCGGCCCTTGTCCTGTCTCGTGTTTCCACAGACGCCGCCTCAGATGCTCCGCCAGAAACGCAGGCGCGCTCGACACGGTCGTTCGCGCCGCCGCGATTCTCAATTCCGTCGCCAGAATCTCAAAGAGCGACGCCCACTGTGCGGCCGGAGATTCCTTCCCTGTCAACTCCCGCTCGGCCTCGCGCAAGGCGCGCGGCGCAGCCTCATCATCATCATTTTTCTCTTTAGTCTTAAAAGAAGTCTGGGACACATCGTAAGTGTCTTTAGAATCAACAATTGAAGTATGCCTAGTCTGACTAGTTTCTAGTCTGACTAGTCTGTCTAGTTTCTGGGCATACCCAGTCAGACTAGTCAGACTAGTCAGACTAGGCATACTTATCTCCTCCGGAAGCAGTACGGAATACTCGTTTCCTTCATGCTCGCCGATGATTTGACGGATGCTGATGAGACCGACCGCCTGTAGGTGAGCCATGTTGGCTTCAAAGGTGACGCGCGAACCGATGTGTGCCTTCTTCATCAGTTGAGGACGCGAGATGCGGACGCTGCGGGTCGGCACGACCGCGCCGCGCGTCATCAGATAGAGACAGTCGTAGAGCTGCTTTGATTTACCCTTGAACAGACCGGCCGGGACGGCGTCGCGGTTGATTGAGTTGGCGACTCTGGTGAAATCTCTGGCCGGGGCAACGGGCTGCTGTTCCTGAACGGATGGAGTCTGACTAGTCTGACTAGTCAGACTAGTCAGACTTGTCGCTTCCGGTTTAATCAAGTCCTCGTGCGGCTCGCGCAGGTAGGGCAGACGCTTTTCGATGGATAAGCCCAAAGATTTCTTAGGTTTAGGTTCTCTCAGCGTCGGTTTCGGCTTCTCCTTCGGGTCAGTCATGCGAAAAACCTCATTTCACGGCGACAATCTTCTGCCGTGTCAGATTGAGACGGTCGAGCAGTTCATCCGTCAAACTCCACATCTGGTCGGCCGCGCGGTGCGTCTTGGCATAGAGGACGACCGGAAGCTTCTGCGAAGGGGCTTCGGCGATTTTCGAGTAGTCGTGCAGATTGGTGTCGAAGACGTGGCCGACGAGTTCGACGGCGGCCTCGACGGCCTGACGCGATTCTGCAGAGAGGTTGCGTTGCGGCTTGTAGAGATTGATGACTGCGCCGAGCATCTGTAGTTCGGAATTGACGTTTTTGCGCACCTGTTCGATGGTGTAGGCCAAATCCGAGAGCCCTTGCAGCCCCATGGCATCTGCGGCACATGGGACGATAACGTAGTCAGCCGTGTAAAGTGCTGCGGTTAAAAGCTTTCCAAGCTGCGGGGGACAATCCACGAAGACCAAATCGTAGTTGCGACCGTGCTCTTTGAGCTGGTTGCGCATCCTGTGTGTGAGGTAGTCCGGCTGCATCTCGAAGCGCGCGAGGCGGATGTCTGCGGGCACGAGGTCGAGATTTTCCAGAGGGCTTTCAACGATGGCGTCATCGAGCGGGAGCGGCTCAGCTTTGACGCCGGTCGGCGTCTCCGGCTCGATGAGAACGTGCGAGAGCGTCGCCTCGTAGACTTCCGAATCAATCCAGCTTTGTGTGAGATTGCCTTGCGGGTCGCAATCGAGGACGAGGGTTTGATACCCGCGCAGAGCGCAGCAGGCTGAGAGTTCCCGTGTGAGCGTCGTCTTGCCGACCCCGCCTTTTTGATTGGCGATGGCGATGGTAATCATGCGGCCTCCGCGCGCTTGGGTATCAAGGCGAGTGCTTCGGCCTTGCTGACCAATTTTTCACGGCCGTCGAGCGGGTTGGCGAAATGGCGTATGACGCCCTTTTTGAGAATCTGCGTCATCTTGGTGTGGCTCACGCCGAGCAGTGCGCGCGCTTCCGAGACGGTGATTAAGTCGTTAGGTTTTGTGTCCAACATGATTTGGAGACCTCCTGCGATGAGCCGGGATATTACAGGCTGATTCAAGGTGCGTCAAGATAATTCAACTCAGAGCAGCGACGCACGTGGCAGCCGGAGGAGCGATGTTTCACGCACGCGTTTGTGCGGATAGCAAAAGCAAAACTTTCTTCAGACCGGAAAATGGAAACACAAAGACCGTAGTTGTGTATCCATTAAAGTGTGATATAAGTTCTGGCATTGATTGTCGGCGGGCTTGCGGGTGGGCAGGAATCTGATGAGGATGAAGCGAAAAAGACAGACGTTCAAGTTGCAGTTGTTGGCGCTGG
>DASZCR010000170.1:0-16348 GCA_035942915.1 Pyrinomonadaceae bacterium
GAGCGCTGCGGGGCGTCTTCGGTCATCAGGGTGAGATAGGGCGCGACCAACGCCCACTCCTCATCAGTTACATCACTGGGGTAAGCTCTGTCCGGCATGCGCCAGAACTTACCACAGTCAAAAGTTCATAACAGGCTCTAGGATTTGAAGCTATGAGGCTGAAGGAAAAGGTGTCCAATGCCCAAGAAGGTCGAACTAATCATGCAAATGCTCAATTTTGGCGATGGCACCGGATTCAGAACGAAACAAGGCGCAGCCGTCTCTAATCCTGTCAGAGAGCAATCATCTAATGAACCTCTCCGAGAGAGCCGACCAACGAGTGCGCGTCAGAGGGCGTCGTAGCGTTTGAGTTTGCGGTAGAGGGTGGAGAGGTCGATGCCGAGGATGTTGGCGGCGCGCGCCTTGTCCTGATTGACGGAGTTGAGCGTCTCGAAGATGTAGCGGCGTTCGACCTCGGCGAGCGTCGGGCGCAGGCCGTCCGGGTCGCGCATCGCGTCCGTTCCGCCGACGGCCTCGCGCACGCGCGGCGGCAGGTGTTCCAACTCGATTCTCGACTCGCTCAGCGTGAAGGCACGTTCGACGGCGTTCTGCAACTCGCGCACGTTGCCCGGCCACGCGTAGTTAATCAAAGCGGACATCGCGCGCTGGTCAAACGGTTTCTCCTCGCGCCCCTGCTCGCGCGCCGTGCGCGTGACGAAGTGGCGGACGAGCAGCGGGATGTCTTCGCGCCGCTCGCGCAAGGGCGGCAGGTGTATCTCGATGACGTTGAGGCGATAGTAGAGGTCTTCGCGGAAACGTCCCTCGGCCACTTCGCGTTCGAGGTCGCGGTTGGTCGCACAGATGATGCGCGCGTCGAAGCGCGCGGGCGTGTTCGAGCCGACGGGCGTTACTTCGTGCTCCTCGACGGCGCGCAGCAGGCGCACCTGCGTCGCCTGCGATACCTCGCCCACTTCGTCGAGAAAGACCGTCCCGCCTTCGGCCGTGCGAAACAGTCCCGGCCTACTCGTCGCCGCGCCCGTAAACGCGCCCTTCGTGTGGCCGAAGAGTTCGGATTCGAGAAGCGTCTCAGGCAATGCGCCGCAGTTGACGGCGACGAAGGGGCGGTCTGCGCGCGGGCTGTTGTGATGGACGGCGCGCGCGACCAACTCCTTGCCCGTCCCCGACTCGCCCTCTATGAGCACGTTCGTATTCGTCGTCGCCACCTTCTCGACGAGACGGAAAACCGATTGCAGAACGTCAGACGTGCCGATGATTTCGGAGAAGCTGTAGCGCCGGTCTAACTCGCGCCGGAGCGCGCGGTTCTCGCGGAAGAGTTCGCGCTGGCGAAGCGCGTTCTTGACGGTTTGCAGCAGGTCTTCGTTGACGAAAGGCTTCGTCACGTAATCGTATGCGCCTTTGCGTAGCGCCGCGACGGCCGAATCGACGGACGAGTAGGCCGTCATCACGATGACGAGCGCCTCCGCGTCCACGTCCTTGATGCGGTCGAGCAGCGCGAGGCCGTCCATGCCGGACATGCGTATGTCCGTGAGCGTCACGGCCACGTCTTCGGAGGCGAACGCGGCGAGAGCCTCCTCGGCGCTGGCACAGGCGGCGACGCGATAACCCGCCTCTTCGAGCAGGCGCGCGACGATGGCGCGCATCAGGTCTTCATCTTCCGCGACGAGAATCAGTGGACGTGTGTTCATAAAGGCGTTGCTATGCGACGTGCTCGTTTGAAGTCGGCGCGGGCAGGATGATGCGCGCGAGCGTGCCGCGCCCGTTGTTGGCCGCCAGTTGGATGCTTCCGCCGTGCGCCGTGACGATGCCGAGACAGACGGCGAGGCCGAGTCCTGTGCCCGCGCCCGCAGGCTTCGTCGTAAAGAACGGGTCGAAGACATGCGCGAGCGCGTCGGGCGCGATGCCGCAGCCGGTGTCCGCTATCTCGATGGAGAGTTGATGGGAAACTTCGTCGTAGGCGGTGCGCAGGCGCAGGTCGCCGCCGTCGGGCATCGCATCGCGCGCGTTGAGCAGGAGGTTGAGGAAGACCTGTTGCAGTTGGTCTGCGTCTGCGAGGATGAGCGGCGCGCGTTGGTCGAACTCGGTCGTCAGACGCAGACGCTTGAAGGCTTTATCGAAACTCGCCAGACGAATGCTCGCTTCGAGGACGCGCCCGATGTCTGTCGGCGCGCGTGCGGGCGTGCGCGCGCGCGCGAAGTCTGTCATCTCGCGCAGGACGCGCGTGATGCGTTCGACCTGCGTCGAGACAAGTCGCAGCATCTCGCGCGTCTCGGCCTCCGTCGAGGCGTCGAGCGTGCGCGTCTGCAACATCTGGACGAGCGACGAGATGGAGGCGAGCGGGTTGTTGACTTCGTGCGCGACTCCGGCGGCGAGCGTCCCGGCGGCGGCCAGTCGTTCGGTGCGGACGAGTTGCTCGCCCATCGCGCGCAGACGTTCGATGTCCTCAGCCATCTTGCGGCTCATCTCGTTGAAAGAGGAGGCGAGCAAGCCCACCTCGTCGTTGCTGCGCAGGTTGACCTGCGTGCCGTAACGTCCTCCGGCGACATCGACGGCCGCTTCGGTCACGCGCCTGAGCGGGCGCGAGATGATGCGTATCACGAGCGCCACCAGAATCAGATTCGGCACGAGCGCCGTGACGACGCTCATCACCAGATAGCGCCGCCAAGCCTCGACCGTCTGCTCCGTAAAACTCCACCAGACGATGGGCACTTGCAGCAGGACGAAACTTGAGACGGCGACGGCCGCAATTGAGAGCGCAACCTTGTAGGCGATGGGAAAGAGGCGAAACTGGTCGAGCGCCGAGCGCAGAGAGAAGAGGCGAAAGCTCGTGATGGCGTAAGCGTAGACGACAACGCCGGGCAGCACGAAGGCCGAACTGACGGGCAGCAGCGTCGTCACGCCCGCCAGCGGCAAGACCACGTCGGCGAGCGTCGTGAGCAGCGCCGTAATCACCAGCGCGCAGAGAATCGCGCCCGTCTGCTGTCCTTCGAGCCGCCCGCGCAGGCGTCTGTATTTTCCGTAGAGCAGCAGGAAGCCGTAGGCGAAGAGGGCGTAGATGTAGAGGCCGAAGACGTATGCGAGCGGCGTAAGGACGATTTCGAGTCGGCCGCCGGAGAGGCTCGCGCGTTCGTAGAGAAGACCTGCGAGCGCGGCCGGGATGAGCACCGCACCCGGCGCAAAGAGGACGGACGCGCGACGGCGGGGCACGCGTCCTCCCTCCGGAAAGACCCACGCGAAGACGACCAGCGCATACTGCAACACAAGCGCGACGACGAAACTTAAACTAGCCCACCAGCGCGCGCGTGCGTCGCTCCCGGCGCTCTCTTCCGGGAAGCCCCAGAACAGAATATCCTTCGCCGTCCAGAGCGCGAGACAGGTGATGAAGGCGGCGAAGGTCTGGTGCGCGCGGCTGCGCGGCGCGGCGACGAGCACGTAGAAGCCGAGCAGCACGAGCAGGAACAGGGAGAGGAGCAGAAAAGCGAGCAGCATAGAGCGGAAGGGGCACGCGCGCACGCTTACTTAAAAGCGTAGCCCCAGAATCGCGGCCGAGATGGTCGCCGCCGCGCACGTCGCAAGCGGCCAGAAGTGGCGCGCGTCAATCATACCACCGCGCGCCAGCAGACGGTGAAGCGGAACGAAGAAGGTGAACGCCGCTGTCCCCACCGGCACGGCGCAGACCACGCCGCCGACCGCGCCAACGCCGAAGAAGAGACTTCCGCCAAACGCGCCTGTCAGGATGCCCCACCACGCGCCGACCAGCGACGGCACGCACAGCATCCACCACCACGCGCGCCGCTCGAACCTTCCCAGCAACTCGCCCAACTTCATGCCGAAGAGACGACCGCAGACGGCGCAGGCCGCCAGCATCGCAAAGGCCAGCATGACCATCCACGACGACTCCCGGCCGGGTTTAAAGTTGCTGAGTATGAGGTAGAAGATGGACGCCGGAGGAAGCAGGCCGAGCAGCAGACCGAAGCGCCCGTAGGCTTCCGCGCACGACAACGGACGGCGCATCAGCCGCACCTCCGTCCGCTCACGCTCTTCGCGCGAGAGGCGGCGCATGGCCTCTTCACTTTCGAGTTCACACGTCAGCCAGTAAAGGCGCGCATGGATGTCCGGCTCTCTGACGTAGGTCGCGCAGATGGTTTGGTCGCTGCCTGTGTAATGCATAAGTCTCCTTTCGCGTCGCCTGCGCCTTGCGCTTCGAGACGACGCCTCAGACGCGCACACTCTGCTTCGTGCAGACGCGAGACGGCGAGCGCCGCCGCACTGTCGTCGAGCAGCGAGAGCAGTTTGACGACGCCCGCGTAAGCCTCAAAGAGCGCCTCGCACAAGCGTCGCGCGTCCGGCGAGACGGCTTGCGCGTGCGAAGCGAACGGTGACGATTCGCGGACGAGTTCGCCCGCTTCTGCGAGCGCGTGGAGCATGTCGCCGCGTGCGCGTTCGCGTTGAAGCCGGAGACGAATGACGTTGCGGCGATGCAGACAGCGGCCTGCGATGAGCAGGTCTTCGCCCACGCGCCCGGCGATGCGGCACATCTCCAACTCGCGCGGCGTCGGCGGCGCATGGAGGTCGGCGCTCCGTGCGGCAACCGTCAAACCCGCGTAGCGTTCGACGCTCTCACGCGCCGCGAAGAAAGCATGACGCGCACGCTCATCACTCGTCCCACGCGCCGTCTCATAAAGCTCCTCGACGCGCAGCAGCGAATCGAACAGCGCACGCCTCACGCGCTCAAGCCGCTCCTCGTCCTTCGCTTCCGTCTCCTCAACCGCGACATCCTCATTGCTCACACACGCGTCCCGTTGAGCCTTCGTCTCAGACAGAAACGAAACGGCCGTCAGCGGCCATGCCAGCGCGACGCACGACGCGCCGAAGAGCCGACGCACGACCCGACCGCGACCGCGTTGGAAATGTGCGACGCCGAACGGAGCCGCCGTCGCCAGATAGATGGTGATGATTTCGCTCAGACGCATCACGCACATGCAGAGGGCAACGCCTGTGCCGTCTCACGAATGCCCATCCGCCGCGCCTGCCCCGTCCGCACACCTCCTTTCAACGAGGCCGTTTTGCTTGAAATCGCGCGCACATCGAGCCGTCCCTGTCCGTCCGGCGTCGTCGTCGAGAGGTTCGCAAAAGAGCACGGGCGCGAGCGCCTCTTGGCATTCTGCAAAAGCGTCGGGCGCATGATGTGCGCGACGCGCAAGCGAACCTGTGCGGCGACGTTCTATGCAAGTGGCGGGCGCGCTGTATGCAATGAGGCCATGAGTGAGTCGATGTGTTCGCGCGTGTTGCGCTGAGGGGAGGGAACAGGGCAGATGCGTAGGAGACGGAGGGCGAGGCCACCTCACTGCTGCGCGACGCATCAAAGGTACGCTCGCAAACATTTCGGCTCCGAATCTGTGCGCCTCCCGCTGCCTCGCTTGCACAGATGTCAAACTTCTGTCGCAAACTTCTTGCGGTGTGAGTCCAAACGGCTCGCGGCGCTCGTATCTCAGGCTGTGGCCTTCGGTTTGCCTCAGTAGCGGCGCATCATTCAGCCGGGAGACGATAATCGAACAGCTTCGACTCTCGAATTAAAAAGGAACTTTTACCCGATGTTCTTCGTCTAAGTGAGACGAAGCCCGACAACGGCACAGACAAGAACAAAACAATGAACACGAAAACCCCGATTAAAGTTATCAAGCGTGGCGAGAGGAATCGCCAGGAACAGGCCGCAGGGGAGGCCGTCAGCAACGCTAAGAAGTCCGCGCAGGAGACGGCGCGCGAGATGGTCGCGACCGTTACCGAGTGGGTCAACGAATTCCAGCAGAAGCGCCGCATGGAGACATCGCAGGCCATCAAGACTCTGCTGCGCCCCGAACGTACGCCGCAGACCAGCAAGGCTTAGACGCCCGCCGACGCACACCGCGACGACCGCTCTCGGCAGAGACGTTTGCATCGAGAAGAGCGTTAAGGAGCATGACGGTCATGCTCCTTAACGCTCTCTCTTTTTGTCGCCGGATTGACACATGAGAGCGCGTGCGCGTAGCATCGCCGCGAATTCCGACATCTCAAAGGAGGCGTGGCAAGTCTTGTCCAAGAGAGACGACAAACAGGCGTCGAAGAAGCGCGGCGCAGCGCGTCCCATCTTCGATACGATACGCAAACCGACCGCGCCGCCGGGGCACGCCCTCAGTCGCGCCAAGCCCGAAGAGCGCGCGCACCCCGCAGAGCGCAAAGCGAAACATAAGCACCCGGCCGGAGAGGACGACGAGCGAAGATGAACGCAGCCTCCGTCGCGCTCGCCTTCCTTGAACAAGCGCGCGAGTATCTGCGCGACGACTACCTGCCCAAGATTGAACGCTGCCTTGAACGGCTCACGGACGAACAGGTCTGGTGGCGCGCGGGCGAACACTCGAACAGCATCGGCAACCTGCTGCTCCACCTCGAAGGCAACGTCCGCCAGTGGATTGTCTCAGGCGTCGGCGGCGTCACAACCGACGAACGCGACCGCCAGAGCGAGTTCGACGAACGTCGTCAGCACGCGCGCTCCCTGCTGCTCGAAAGGCTGCGCCGCACGCTCTCTGACACAGACGCCGTGCTCGCACAACTCGACCCGTCGGCCTTAGACCGCCGCCTCAAGATACAGGGGCAAGACGTTTCCGTGCTGGCCGCCATCTTCCACGTCGTCGAACACTTCTCGATGCACACCGGCCAGATTATCCTTCTGACCAAGATGCACACCGACGGCGACCTCCGCTTCTACGACTTCTCCGACGGCACATCACGCCACAACTGGCACAAGGGAAGTGATAGGTGATAAGTGATGGGTGATAAGTGATGGGTGATAAGTGATAGGTGATAGGTGATAAGACGAAGACAAGATTTATCCTATCACCCATCACCTATCACCCATCACACTCTTCCTATCACCTATCACCGTCTTTCAACTGCAAAATTTCCCTTTTCAATCTCCGCCGGTTCGTGCTAAATACGCATGGAAGCTAGCTCGTTCGGGAGAGCCGGCGCGGAAGCCGCCCGCCATCGCCGTCATCTAATATTTTCGAGGAGGCAAGTTTATCAATGACCTATACCGTCGCCGAGCCCTGCGTCGGCTGTCGTTACACGGACTGTGCGCTCGTCTGCCCCGTCGAGGCTTTTCACCTCGACGATACGATGCTCGTCATCAACCCCGAAACCTGCATTGACTGTGACGCGTGCGTGCCAGAGTGTCCGGTCGAGGCCATCTTCCCCGAAGACAAAGTTCCGGAGGAGTGGGCGCACTACACGGCTATCAACGCCGAGAAGGCGCTGAGCGGTCTGCCCGTCATCAGCGAAAAACTGGAAGCACTCTGCTAAACAGGCAGACGGCCTCTCACGGACGCGCAAAACTCGGCTCGCTCGCAGGCGGGTCGGCTTTGCGCGTCGTCATCTTTTGGCCGACGGCCGAAGAGAGTTATCAAGCATGAAGAGACGCACGAAGCGTTGGATGGGCGCGCTGGCGCTGGCCGCTGGCGCGGTCGGCACGACACTTCTATTGCGACGCGGAAAAACCGTGCAAGAGAAGAAGACGGCTCTCGACCACTTCACGCGGGCGACGCCCGACCGTTGGGCGCGACCCGGCATGAGCGTCACCTTCCGCGCCGAACTGATGCCGGGTCGCAGCCGCTCCGAGCGCACCTTCCGCGTGACAGAGCTTTTGCCGAGCGGGCGCGTCACGCTCGAAGGCTTCGCCGGTGAGCACACGGAGACGGAGTTCGAGTCAACTCGTTAGAGAGGAGCGACGTGTGAGCTATGAGAATCGGTGGACATTTCGAGTTTCCGACAAACTACAGCAAGCATTTTGCGTCGTGGGCTATTCTGTCCATGCTGGCCTCCATCCTACTACTCGCCGGGGGCTTCCTCTTAGTTCAAATCATCGCGCCCGGAAAGCTTGAGTGGGATGGCAAAATCGGAATCACTCTCTTCACGACCGTCCCCCTCTTCGTCCTGACAATCCTCCAACTAGCCCGCACGCAGCAGATTCAAAGAGCCGGGTACATCAAAGATTTTCTCGCCGAGTTTCGCCGGAACGACAAGCTTTACGATGCCTATTATGATTTGATATATAGTTACCGCGACGAATTGTGGGAAGATGTCAAGAAGACCGCCGAGCAGCTAAGTTCGAAGCCCTCACTCGCCCAGAGACCCTGGTTTCCGGAGTTCGCCGATTTAAACGGCGAGAGACAAAGAGGGAGTCGCCTCTATCACCCTGCTTACTTCCAGTTCAGTCTTGAGGAATCAAGGCTCGACGGCGTCTTCGATTATTTCAACTCGTTAGGATTCTATTTATACGAGGGGCTGATCAGAATGGAGGATGTCGTCAGCACGCTCGGCGACTACATCGAAGTCCTTTCCAGACGACAGGTTGTGCAGTATTATTTGGCGGCTTTGGAGAATGGCCCTGAACTAGACGAGAGGATTTCAAAGGGAGCCCGGAAGCCTTATCAACATCTCCAATATCTGATTGAGAGGTTCAGAAACTTCAATAAACAGGCCTACAATGCGAAAAAGGTCGCCGAACTGAAAGAGGAGATTAGACAACTGCAACAGGGACACTGAAGTCCGCCCATCCAATATGGAGTAGAAGCATCCCATGATGAATACCATCCCCCAGACAGTAAATGAATTGGCCGCGCAAATTCTGGCCTCACAGTCCAACGTGCCGATGAGTCCGGCCGAAAGGGACGAGTCCGGCAACATCAACCTGTGCCTCGCGGCGGCGGTGGCGAAGGCCGGGCTGGAACTGCACATCTCGGAGGCGCGCGCGCGCGAGTTCGCTGAGGAGTTGGAAAAGACGCGTTCAAAGGAAATCATCGAGCGCGCTTTCGTCCAACTCGGTTGGAGCGTCGATGCCTGTCGGACGCGCATCGCGCTCAACGACCGGACACACCGCGCCGTCCGCAAGAGGCGCCTCATCAGTTACCTCTTGGAACACTAAACGCTGCCCTCTCCGCGCCCATCCTTACACTGAAAATCGGCGCGGCAACTTCATTACGGCGCTCACGATATCGCGCGGTCTAGGACCGGTCTTCCGCCTTCGTTAATTTCACTCCTCGCATGGCCTCGCCAGACCGCTCCGTCCGAACTCGCTCACTATCTCCGATGAGATTTTCGGCCTGCTCTTGGCGGAGCGTCCGGCAGAGCACCGGATGAGGAGCCATGACGATGGACAATGACCAAGAGACAGGAGACCGTAGCGTCCAGAATCAGCAGATGACGGAGGCGCAGAGCCGTAGCCTCAAGAAAAAGCTGCGCCTCAGAGACCTCGTCTTAGCCCAAATCCTCTTCATCCTCTCGCCAACATGGATTGGCGCGGCCGCGTTGCAAGGCAGCCAGCATCACATGTTTTACTGGTTGTTGACGATGCCACTCTTCTTCCTGCCGCTCGTGCTTGTCGTTACTTACCTGATGCGGCAGGTGCCTTTAGAGGGAGGCCTCTACCAGTGGGCGAAGTTCGGCTTCAACGACAAGGTCGGCTTTATGGTGGCGTGGAACCTGTGGTTGTACGTCATCCTGTACTTGGCGCAACTCGGCTTGATTGCGAGCGCGTACTGCAAGTCCATTTTCAAGAATGCCGATTGGTGGGCGAGTGCCTGGTTTCCTCCGGTCACAGCCTGCGTCATTATCCTCTTGCTGGTCGTGTGCTCGACGTTCGGATTCGGACTCGGCAACTGGATTCACAACACCGGCAGCATTATCACGATGATAGCCTTCGCGGCCGTGATAGCCGTGCCCATTGTGGCGTGGATGGGAGGCACGCTCAGTTCTTATCATCCGTTCGAGATGAGTGTGCCCGATGGGCTGTCGAAGGAAAATATCAACATCTTTACGAGAATGGCGGCGGGCGGGCTGGCCGGGCTAGAGTACGTCGCCATCTTCGCAGGCGAGTGCAGTAATGCGCGTCCGGAACGTGACCTCCGGCGCTCGGTCTTCATCTCGGCTCCTGTGCTGGTTGTGCTCTACATCTTGGGAACCAGTTCGGTGTTGGCCTTTGGCTTAAATCGAGAGACTCTGGAACTGGCCGCGCCGATACCGCAGGTCTTGGCTCTCGGACTTGAGCCATACGGGACAGCCGCATTCTATCTCGGCTCGACTATCAGTTTGTGTTTACTGTGGACATTTCTTGCCTATGGAAATTTGGCCTTGAGCGCAAATTCGAGGCTTTTCATGGTGGCCGGATGGGACCATCTACTACCGGGCTGGTTCGCTAAAAAGCACGAGAAATATAAAACTCCGGTCAACTCCATTCTCCTTGCAGGCGCGGTCTCCATCTTATTGGCCTTAGCCTTCACACTGCTCAACGCGCTCCTCAATCAAGAGAGTTGGGGCGCGGTCTATCAGATTTTATCTTCCATCGGCGGAGTCTTCTTCTCGCTGGCATATTTAGTCCTGTTCGCCATCCCCATCGTCGGCTTGAAGAACCAGGGCGCGCGGCCGAGCCTCTGGCTTAAACTCGCTGCGGCCACAGGCTTCGTCGTCACGCTCCTCTACATCGTCTTTCAGATTTACCCTATCATTGACGACGTGAAAAACCTCTCGGCATACGCGGTGCAAATCTCCTTGACGACGATTCTCGCCAACTTCGTCGGACTCTTGATACTGTATTTCGGCGAGAAGCGTCGGCGTCGCGCCGTCGTCGCTTAGCGCGTGCGCCGGACTCTGACACTCAGCAGGTAAGCGACGGGACAGGTGAATGATGGCTCAGGACAGGTTGGCGGCACTCGAAGCGATGGCGGAAGCGCAGCCCGGCGAGGCGCTCGTCTGGTACGGGCTGGCGAACGAATACACGAAGCTCGCGCGTTGGGAGGAGGCTGCCACCGCGTTGCGACGCCTGCTGAAGATTGACCCCAACTACACGTCCGCCTACCAGATGCTCGGCAGTGCGCTCATCAATCTCGGCGAGCGCGAGGAAGCGCGGAGCGTCTGGACGGAGGGCGTCGCCGTCGCCACGCGCACGGGGGCGTGGAAGGCGCGACAGCACTTGGAGGGATTGCTGGCCGGGAGTCGGACGGCGGACGAAAGCGGCCTCTGTGCGGAGTGAGAGAAAGAGAGCTTTTAACTTAGCGGCTTGGCGTGAGATTGAGTTTCATGTCAAGCCGCTAAGTTTATAGAGTGTAGTCGCGTCCCGGTTCCATCACGCGCAGGCGCGGGATGTTGAGTGCGTTGAGTTCTGCGATGAGCCGTTCGCGGTATGCGGGCTTGAGGTGCATGACGAGAATTTCGACGCCGTCGTGTCTGAGCTTGAGCAACTCCTCGCCGAGCAGCGCAGGCGTCAGATGGCGCGAGACTTCGGCCAGTTCGTGCAACTCGTTCGGGAAAGAAGCTTCGATGAGCAAGGCGTCAAGGCGCGGCGCAGCGTTGACCATCTTCCAGAACTCTTCCGTCCGGTAAGTGTCGCCGCTGAAGGCGACCGTCGTCTCGCCGTCCGACAAGAGCATCCCGACTGTCGGGACGATGTGATTGACGGCGACAGCCTCGACGCGCAGATGTGCGACGCGAAACTCCTCCCTCGTGCTGAAGGGCACGAACTCCATGACGCGCGTGTGGCGATTGCTGAACTTGTGAAAGGGCGGATAGACCGTGCCGTTGAAAACGTCGCGCACGAGCAGTTCGATAACCTCCTGCGTGGCGTGGATGCGTACACTCTCGCGCAACGAACCGAAGAGGTCGTCGATGAAGATGGGCAGCGTCGCGATGTGGTCTATGTGCGGGTGCGTCACAATCACGTCGCGGACGCTCTCACGTTGCGCGTCCGAAAGGGCGAGCGCGATGCTCCCGGCGTCGAGACAGACGCGCTCGTCGATGAGGAAGCAGCTCAGGCGTTGTTCAGGCCTGGCGCGTCCACGTTCGTCGAAGGTGCTCGGTAGGAGTTGGATTTTCACTTGAAAGTTTTCGTCAAGCCGCTGCTCACGTGGAAAATTTCGCGGACGAACGCGTGTCTTCCTCTGCGAGGCGCGAGCGCAACTCGCCGAGTTGTCGCCGGTAGAAGGCATCGCGTTCATGCTCCGTCCCATCGCGTGCGACGTAGCCGCGCACGACGCGGTTGCGATGGAAGGCCAACTCGCTGGCCGTGCCGTGAAATTGCATGCGCGCCCTCCACGCGCTGAAGCCGCCGCGCGTGAGCGCCTCAAACGACGCCGCCATCCGCCCGCGCACCGTGCAGACACGTTCATACTCCTCTTGCGTCAACAGTCCGCAGGCGACCTCCGCGTGCAGGTGCTCGCGCAGCACGCGCCCCTCGCGCCGGAGCGCGAAGAAGACCGTCAGCAGTACGCCGATGAAGATGGGAACCATCACGGCGAAATACATCAGCAGTGCGAGCAGCGCGTTGTCGCTCCGCTGGCTCAGATAGAGCGACGTGTTCCAACTGCTGTGGAGAACGATGGCGAGCAGGAGGCCGACGAGCGGCATCAGGTAACGGACGGGGCGGCGCGCCGTCTGGCTGGCGATGCCCAATCCGATGCCCGTCATGCTCGTAAAAAGCGGGTGCGCGAAGGGCGCGAACATGCCGCGCACGACGAAGGTGCCGACGGCTCGTCCGCCTGCCACAGCGTCGGCGTAATATTTGACGTTCTCGGTCATCGCAAAACCGAGACCGACCATCGCTGCATAGACGATGCCGTCGATGATGCCGTCAAACTCGTCGCGCTTCCAGAAGAAGAGCAGAAAGAGCGCGAGCGCCTTGAACGTCTCTTCGACGATGGGCGCGGAGACAGAGAGGCCGTAGAAACTGGCGGCCTCGCGTCCGAACGTCGCGCCGACGACGCGCACGCCGAACGAGTTGATGATGAGCGCGAAGAAGACTGCGACGAGCGCGCCCCACAGGAAGGCGACGGCGAGCGTCCACGCAGGCTCGGCTTCGTAGCGGTCTATCCAGAGCGCCAGCATGACGTAGACCGGCACGGGCAGCGCGGCCACAACAAGCCCCGTGAGAAAGGGGACAAGCCCCGTCTCGTAGCCGATGATGGAGAGCGTGATGAGTCCTAAGAGCAATGCAAGGAGGACGGCCGTGATTGCCGTCACGACGCGCAGCGCGCCCATCCGGGGGCGACGACGCGCGTGCGTCGGGCGCTGGCCTGTTGTCGAAGCATGATGAGGGTGTCCGGTAAAGTCGTCCATAGAAGTTCGGGGCGGCGTGCCTTCAGGCGAGGGCAGGTGGCTGTGTTGCGTGCGGCGTGTCGCTCATCGCTTGTTGCGAGTGCTGCTACTGCTGGCGCGACCTGTGAAGGCGTCGAACGGGGCTCTTCGGCGAACGACTTTGACTGAAAAACCGGCCAAGTATAGCCGCATCTCAGGACGACTTCCAGCCCTATTTTAGCGCGCCTGCGAGTCGTCGAAACAGTCGCGCGACGAGCCGTCAAGTGCCCGCCTGTCAGTGTTGACAGACGCGGCTGAAAAGGACGACTATGTTCGTCGTCCAGATATCAGACCGGGGCGCGACATCAATCCGGTCTGCTCCCGTCGATGCGAGAAGGCACGTCGCCCTTGTTGACTCTACCCTCGAAAGCGGAGAAGAACGTTTGCCGACCCCCTCAGCCGATGACGTGGTGACAAGACACGCGAGAGACGTGCGCCCGTCGGAAGCGAGTGCGGCGCGACGACGTGTGCCGCCACCGCCGCCGCAGACGCGCGCGCGCATGCCTTCGACCGCCGGTTACATGCTGACGGCCGTCGGCCTCTCGGTCGCAGTCTTCCTCCTCATCTGGTGGGTGTTGCAGACGGACGAGCACGAGGCCGCGTGGCTTCCCGCCGTCGTCGCGGCGGGCGGCGTGATGCTGATTGCAGCGGCCGGACGCGAAGTCGTGATGCGGCGCGCGTGGGCGCGCTACACACGCGAACTCGAACTTGAAATGCGACGCAACAACGCGCCGCGCGGTACGGGCAAGACGCCGCCGCTGATGCCTTCCGGCGTTCACGCCTCAGCCGTCGCCCTGCGTGCCTTGCAGCAACGTCTGGCCGAAGCCGAAGCCTCCGGCGCAGCCCCGGAAGCGCACCTTGAAGCCTATCGCCTCTGCGAACAATATCTCGCCAACGCCGACGAAGCGATGCGCTCGGCGACGGGCGCGGCAGACGTGCGCGCAGCCCTCCGCGCGGGACAGGAGCGCGTCCGCGCCTTGCAGAAGGGACACCTGCTGGCTTGGGCGCGCGGCGAGGCCACACGCCTCACGGCCGAAGCGCAGAGACGCGTCCGCCTCTCGGACAAGATAGAGACGGCGCAACGCGCGCTCGACGTGATAGACGAAGCCCTGCGCGTCTATCCGGGCGAGCCGGAGTTGCGCGAATCGGCCGTTGCCGTGCGCAATTTCATCGCCTCCGTAAAGGTCGGCCACTGGGTCGAGATGGCCGAGCGCGCCGCCTTCCGAGGACTCTACGCGCGCGCCGTCGCGCGCTACCGCGACGCGCTCTTCTACCTGTCGCGCGCCGAGATGGGAGAGGAGGCGCGTGCGGAGGCGGCCACCCGCATCCAGCGCGAAATCGAGATGCTGCGCGCGCGTCTTGCCACCGACGACACCCTCCGCAAAATAGAAGACGCCTTCAATTCAAGCGGTTCAGCTTCCCCAAAAAGCGGAGCAAAACGCGCGTCGCGCCCGCGCGCCTGACGTCCTGCCGACGAACGGCGTTCACGGCGATTAGCGTCTACGTCGCTTCCTGTGCGACAATCGCCTCCGCGTCGCGTGCTGGATTGACGGCCTTTGTCCCTCGTTTTGAGGTATAATCAGTGGGCAGCCTTCCGTGCCGCACCCGACATCTATAGACTTTTCGTCGCAGTCCGAACGGCCCAGCCGTGCTGCGTCGTAGCTCGCGCTTGGGAAGCGCCGGACGATTGTTTGTAGGGATTTTGCATATGAAAGCGAAAACTTTTCCGCTCCTGCTCGCCGCCCTCGTCTTCGCGTTGGCCGCTCCGGCCGCAACTTCTGCGCAACAGCAAGGCACGGCTCCGGCCGTCTCCGCTCCGCAGACGACCGGGGGCGCAAACGTCGGTTCGTCTGCCCCCGCGCTCAGTGGTGGCGGCGACCAGACGGGCGTCAGAAAATACCAACTCGGCCCCGGCGACGTGCTCGACCTGCGCGTCTTCGGCGAACCGCAGTTCAGCGGCACTTTCACCGTCAATGACGAAGGCAATCTCGAAGTCCCGTTCGTTGACGAGCCGATTTCGGCGCTGTGCCGGACGGATATCGAGATAAAGAAGGATGTCGTCAAGGCGCTCGAAAAGTACATCAAAAAGCCGCAGGTGAGTCTGCGCGTGGCCGAGATGCGCAGTCGTCCGCCCGCCGTCATCTTCGGCGCGGTGCGTAACCCGACGCCTTTCCAGTTGAATCGCCGCATCCGTCTGCTCGACCTGATGGCGCGCACCGGCGGCGCGACCGAACAGGCTGGCGGCGACATCCACGTCTATCACACAGAGCCTCTGATGTGCCCGACGGCCGAAGATTTGGCGGAGATGGCGAAGCAGCAGGCGCCTGAGAACGCGCTTCAGCTTCCGTTCACCATCTATAAGATTTCCGATGTCAAAGAGGGCAAGATTGAGGCTAACCCGTACATTCGCCCCGGCGACATCGTCATCGTACAGGAGGCCGCGCCCGTCTACATCACCGGCGCCGTCGTGCAGCCGAGCAACCTCTACCTGCGTAATCAGTTGTCTCTGACGCGCGCCATCGCGCAGGTCGGGGGCTTGAGCAAAGAGGCCAAGCCGGAGAAGGTGCGTATCATCAGGACGAAGGACAAGGCGCTTGAGCCTGAAATCATCACCGTCAACTTCGCCGACATCAAGAAGCAGAAAGCGCCCGACATCGCGCTTCAGCCCTACGACATCGTCGAAGTCTCGAACGGCTCGCCGTGGAGCCTCCCCCGTCTGCCGGGAACGCTCCTGTCGCTTGCGATGGGAGGCGCTCAGCAGGTCGTCATGGCAGGCGCGCCGAGAATCATCCCCTAGCGTCGAGATACGCGGAAGGAACGACAGTTTAGATGGAGCGAAGAAACAGGACGAATCAGGCCACCAGGGCGCGCAAGAATCGCCGCCGCACGACGCTGCTGTGGATTATCGGCATTACCGCCGTCGTCATCACGCTGCTGGTCTTGGAACAGGTGGCTATCCTCTACGCGCTCGCCACTCTGAGCATCACGGTGCTTCTAATCATCGTCGCGTTCTCCGACCTGAGGGGCGCGCAGGCGACCGACACGACCGCGACGCGCCCCCCGCTCGACGACGCGGCGGCCATCAGCGATGGTCTCGTCTCGGCTGCGCCCAGCCGCGCGGCCAAGAACCGTTAACCGACGACCATAGAGACGCAGAAGGGAAGGCGCGTCGGAGAGTGAAAGAGTTTGAAAT
>DASZCR010000171.1:0-2742 GCA_035942915.1 Pyrinomonadaceae bacterium
GCTCGCGTGGGTCTGCGACGTGGCCGAGTTGATAAGAGCGACGCCCGCGCTCGACTGGCGGCTGATTACATCGAAGGCGAGCGAGGCAGGCTCCGACCGGATGCTTTTTCTGGGACTCAGGCTCGCGGCCGAATTGTTAGGCGCGCCTCTGCCGGCGGAGGTCAGGCGCGCGGCCTTCGCCGACCGCGTCGTCGCGCGTCTGGCGCAACAGGTGCGCGAGCAGGTCTTCGACGAGGACGAGACGCCGACGGGGATAGCTCGCGGGCTGGTCTTCAACCTGCGCGCGCGCCGTCGTCTGCGCGACAAACTCGGTTACTTCGGCTTCGTCTTTGCGCCCACAGACGGCGACCTGACGCTGATGCGCCTGCCCGCCTCGCTCACTTTCGTCTACTACGTGCTGCGCCCGTTTCGACTGTTAATTAAAGGCAACGCAAAGCATTAGTCGCGCGTCAGTGTATTGTGGGAAAGGCGGCGGAGCGGCGGGTTAATGAAATTATAAATGTTTATCAGCCCGTTGACGCGTTAATCCAATTATGTTAGCTTCCGCATGCCTGTTCCATGTCGTTACCGCGTAAGCTCTTTCCCCGCAGACGGGACACTCCTTCGAGTTAATCTTTCAGATGAGCTATTGAGCGCAGCAGGAAGAGGCCAAGAATTGCTTGCAGGAAAGAAGTTTTTGATGAAGAAGTTCAGTTTTCATAAAGCGAGCGTCGTCCTGATGCTCTGGGCATGTGTGTTCGCCCTGACGCCGACGGCCGCCGCGCAAGGCTCCCCGCAGACGGAGGCGAAAACGCCCGCCGATACCGCCGACGCAAAGGCGCAACAGGCGAAGCGCAAGGCCACGTGGCGATTGCGCATCAGCAGGCAGACGCCGCAGACTTTCACGCTCAAGGCCGAGAACGCGCCGCTCGAAGAGATTGCACAGGAACTCGGACGCCGCCTCAACGTCAATGTTGCTCTCAGTCCCGTCATGAAGAAGCGAAACGTGACGGTCGATTTCTCAGCCTTGACGCTCGACGCCGCACTTCGTATGCTTGCGCCCAAGCCTTATGTGGATTACGAGATGGGGGGCGGGAATTCGTTTGAACCGAAAGTGCTGGCCGTCTACCTCTACGCTTTGAACGAGAGGCCGCCCGACCAGAGCATCGCTTTGCGGAACCAGTCGGACGCGGTCTTGATTGAAGGCGATACGGAGGAGGGCGTCGAGAATCCGAACGCCAAGAAGACCGAAGAACCGCCCTTGAAAGTGGCCTTTGCGCGCAACCATCTGAGCGTCAAAGCTCGCAAACAACCCCTCTCGGTCGTCTTATATAAGATTGCCAGCGAAGTCGGCGTGCCCTTTGAACTGCAATATGAATCGAACGAGATAATCGACGTGGATTTTGTCGATTACCCGTTGGAACAGGCGATGCGGACACTCTCTTCTTCCGTGCGCTTTTACTTTCGCGCCGACTTGCAGAATCTCGACATCCAACCGCTTCGCATTGCTCTTGTTGCGCCGTCAGGCGTGAAGTCTTAGCTACCACTAATACTTTTCTTAGAGGAAACAGACTCCCTATGCAGAATAAAACGCCCATCAACGAAACCCCCAACTATCAGGATACGCCGCGCGACGCCGCGCTCGCGCCCGTCGCCGCCGACGAGAAGAAGACCTTCGTCGAACCTGCCATCTCAGTTCCGGTCGACGTGTTAGAGGCGACGACGTTTTTTCAGGACGCCGGTTCGGGCGCAACGAACTAGCAGCAGATACCCGAAGGAAGTCCGCGCCGGCGCGTGCCAAAGGCGAGCAACGTTCGTTGACCTCGTGCTGCGGCGACGCCGGTCTGCCTCGTATGCGAACGCCGAAGCCTGCACGACAAGCGGGACTTGAGCGAAGCCGACGCGCGCCCTGAAGCGACACGAGCGGAAGACTCCACGGCGCGAGAGGCATTTTCGCAGCCTTCCTGCGTAATGAAAGTGTTATCGATACAAAAAGAGACTCGACCGGCGATTTCATCGTCTTACGAAATCGCCGGTCGGGTTTTATCTTTCAGGGCGTTTGACGAGTGGTCTGCGCGTTGGGTCGAGAAGTTCATCGCCGGTTGGCACTTCGAGCGCGCCGTCTCGGACGAAGGCTTTAAGGAGGGCTGCGTCGTTGAAGTCAGGCGCGCTGCGCCGCCTCCCATCCCGCGCGATTTCCAACGGTTTGAAATCTCGAACGGCGTCTGCTACACAAACCAGACCATCTCCTATCTGGCTGTCGGCAACTCGGCCGTGGTGATTCACCCGCCGGAACGCGCGCTCGTCGAGCTTTGGATTGACGAGGACGGCCGAGAGCCGTTCTCGCTCGCGCTGGCGCGCCTGTTCTTCTACGGCACGCAGGCGGCGTTGCGTCGTTGCGGCCTCTTCGAGTTACACGCGGCCGGAGCGACGCCGCCGGACTCGGAGGCGGGCGTGCTTATCGTCGGCGCATCGGGCAGCGGCAAATCGACCTTCGCCGTGCGGCTCGCGCAGAGCGGTTGGCGATATCTGTCGGACGACGTGCTCATGCTCGGCGAGGAAGAGGACTCGCGCGTCACGGCGCACGGCCTGCGTCGCGTCTTCTCGCTGACGGAAGCGACGATCACTTACTGCGAGCCGCCGCACCTCGAACGCGCCGCACGCGCGCCTCTTGAGTGCGACCCGCGTAAGCGGCAACTCGACCCGCTCGTGATGTTTCCATCCGCCTTCTCGCGCCGCTGCGTGCCGCGAGCGATCTTCTTC
>DASZCR010000172.1:0-47534 GCA_035942915.1 Pyrinomonadaceae bacterium
GCTCGTTGGTCGAGTTGTCCGTCCACTTGAGCGCCACGCCGCCGATGAGGTCGCCGCTGCTCGGAGTTGCGGCGAGCGCCGTCGGCGCGTTCGGGATGTTGGTCATAATCGAGTCGAACGCGGCGAAGAGCGACTTGCCGCCCGACTGTCGGATGATGGTGCCGACGGCCGCGCCGTCGTTGTCGAGACTGTCGATCTTATTGTCGTTGTTGCGGTCAACTCCCTGTCTGCAAGCGGCCGTCACGCAGCCGTCGGCGAAGACCGCGAGCGGACGCCCCAGCTTGTCCATCGTCAGGTCGTTGAAGTCGAGCAGGTTGCGCGTGCCGGAAGGGCAGGTCGTGCCGTTGGTGCAGACGACGCCGCGCTGCACGGGGTCGTTGGGCGTCGCGTTGACCGTCACCCAAGACTTGCCGCCGTCGTAAGTCGTCGCCATGTAGGCGTACCAGGTGCCGTCGAAAGCGGTGTCCGTGCCGATACCTGCGGAGCCGGGCGTTGTCGTGCCGAGGAAGAAGAAGGCCGCGCGGTTCGGGTCGCCGCCGACGACGGCCGGGAAGACCGTGTTGCGCACGCCGAGTTGAGCGCCGACATCCTGATCGTGCTCCCACGTGCGAACCTTGTCGTGCGAGACGGCGATGCGCGCATGGCCGTCGCCGTTGGCGTAGCCGAAGTAGACCGTGCCGTCAGAGCCGAAGCCGAGCGAAGGGTCTGTGCTGCCCGCCTGACTGCCGGGAACTTTGCGGACTTCCCACGTCAGACCGTTATCCTCCGAAACGACAACCGCCTGATTCTCACCGCAGCCCTTGTTCGGCACGTAGACCGTCCCATCGGGCGCAACTTTGATGTGGCCGTGGAGACCGCCGCACTGCGTCAGGTTGTACATCGGCACGGCGAGGCCGAAGGTCAGGCCGCCGTTGTCGCTGCGCGCGATTTCGGCCAGACCGATGTCCTGCGAGGCGTAGTAGACGGCGTGCGGATAGGTGCGGCCGTCGAGGCCGGGCAGTTGCACGGCGCCGCCCTTCAGTGTGCCGTTAGCATTTCGCGCGTAGGGGCCGCCGCCAATCGTCTGGTGGTCAACGCCGGAGTTGATGCCGGAACCCTGACTCGGAATCCACGTCTGACCGTCGTCGTCCGTGAAAGCCATCAGACTGGCTTTGCCCGCGAGTTGCGAGACGAAGGTGCGGTTGGTGCGACTTGCGCCCGCGTCGCTGTCTGTGAAGAGAATCGGGTCGAGCGAGGTGAAAGAGGTGGTCGTCGCGCTCACGTCCGTCCATGTCGCCTTAGCGGGCTTGGTCGTGTCGTCGAATTTGACGCGCAAAGTCTGCAAGCCTGCAA
Organism: Pyrinomonadaceae bacterium; assembly: GCA_035942915.1. Taxonomy (GTDB): domain Bacteria; phylum Acidobacteriota; class Blastocatellia; order Pyrinomonadales; family Pyrinomonadaceae; genus DASZCR01. The sequence continues at coordinate 1,333 of DASZCR010000172.1, forward strand.
TGACGAAGGCGTTGCCCGTCTGCCAGTTCGCGCCGATGGTCGGCTCGCCCGCGTCCTGTCCCAAACCTTGCGGGGCGGCGTGGATGGAATACTCCGGCGCAGGCTCGGTCGAAGGCGTCGGCGGCGGAGTTGTCGGGAGGCTGACGACGCTCGCCGTCCCGCGATATTGGTCAACCGTGACGGCCGCGAAATAGATGACGCGGACGGCGAAGTTGCCCGTGCCGTAGACGGCCGGATTGATGTCCACCGTCTCGAAATTGGTCGTCCCCTGCGCCGACTGGCCGACGGCCGTGCCGCCCACAGAATTTTTGTAGACGAACATGTCGTAATCGCTCGCAGGCAGCAGCCAGTCCAGACGGACGCGTGCGATTTTGCCCGTCCAGTCTGCCGGAGTCCCGCCGAGCGTCAGCGTGAAAGTCTCGCAGTTGACACCCTCGACGCAGGCCGCAGGGTCGGGCGTAACGCCGCCGGGCGCAGTGCCCGCCCACGTCACAGGCGACGTGGCCGTCGGGCTGAGCGTGGCCGAAGTCGGATTCGCCGCACGCGCGCCGTGCGGAAGCGCAAAGAGCACCGTCGTCGCCAAAATCACGGCGAGGATTCCGCTCATGGAAGTTAGGATTAAGTTTTTGCCGAATTGTTGAGTTTTCTTAGAGGTGTAGCGTCTTCTCTCTGTACGGTGCATCTGCGGTGGACTCCTTGCGTGAGGCTAACGTTGATTAATCGGCGAGGTCGCGCCAATTGACCTCACCATTCCTTAAAAGCGAGTCCAATTTACAGATGCAGACTTGAGAAAAACTTGAGCCAGCCCCTCAATCGTTGAGGAGACGACAGCGACAGCCTGTGAAGTAGTTATCGGTTTAGCATGTTAGTCGCTCGTTCTACGGTTGTTTTCGGGAATAAATCTCCGTCTCGGCCTGAAGTGTCGGCGGCGAGGCGTCGAGTTTTTCGAGCACGGCGGCGGGCGAGATGAGCGCGTCTGCGAAGTGCCAACTTCCGGTCTGGTCGTCTGCGATGTAGAAAAGCGACGAGTGGTCGTCTCTCGGCCCGGCCGTGTTGCCGGTGAAGACTTTGAGGACGCGGCTGAGGTCTGCGACCGAGCCTGTGACGAGCGTCCAGCCGGGCTGTCGTCGGTAGGTCTGTCCCCAACGCGTGAGCTTGGCGGGGGTATCGGTGAGCGGGTCCATCGTGACGGAGATGAGAAAAACGTCCTTTCCCAGACGGTCGCGCAGGGCCGTCTGAAGTCTGGCGAAGAACTCGCCGTGACGCGTGCAGATGAAGGTGCAGGTTGTGTAGAAGAAGCCAATCGCGACTTTCCTGCCTTTGACGAGGTCTGTATAGAAACGCAGCCTCTTTCCGTCCTGAGTCATCACCCACACGTCAGGGACTTCGAGCTTCGTCTCGTGGATGAGATTGTCTGTCGGAGGCTTCTGCTGCGACGGGCGCGACGACGCGGGATGAGGCGGCGGCTGTTGTGCTTGTTGCTGTCCGGCGGCCTGTAATGAGGCGAGACAGCAGAGAAGGGCTGACGCGAAGAGCTTCAGTGTCGTCGCAAAGGGTGGCGATTTTTTATTGCACGATAGCTTGCAGGATGATGACATCACGCTTCCTCCTTGAACGGTCGGCTTGAGGTGTTAGGTGACGGACGTGAGAGGTGAAGACCGCGCGAAGTTGCACGGTCTTCACCTCCTCGTTTGTCAGACAGGTCAGTAGCCGTAAGTCTTCAACAATGAACCAGCGACTTCGCCGCGCGTGACGACATCGCCGGGGCAGAAGAGTTGGAAGGTGGTGCTCTCGCCGGGGATGGTGCTATCCGAACCACCGACGCCGCAGCCAACCATCAGACCGCGCGCCGCCGCCTCTTCGACGAAGCGGTGCGCCCAGTGGGTCGTGGGAACGTCTTGGAAGGTCTGCTTCGTCGTCGCGGGTGGGTCGATGTTCAAAGACCTGACGAGGAAGACGACCAACTCTGCGCGCGAGACGTTGTTGGCGGGGCAGAAAGAGCCGGGAGCGCAGCCGCTTGTGATGCCTCGCTTGTAGAGGTCTTCGATGTAGGGGTGCGCCCAGTAGCCGAGCGGCACATCGTTCGGGAACGTGACCTTGTTGGTCGCGGGCGGAGAGGTGTCCACGTCGAGCGCGGCTCTCACCAGCAGCACGGCCAACTCTGCGCGCGAAATCGCGTTGTTGGTGCAGAAGCTGGTCGCGCTGCAACCGGAGGTGATGCCGAGAGAGTTGAGCTTGCCCGGCGTGTCTTCCGTCCAGTCCGCAGGCACGTCGTCGAACTGTTTGCCTTGATAGACGGTGATGACCTGATTGAAGGCGGGTTGCCCCGGCACACTAATTGTAATCTTTCCGCTGCGGCGCGCGCCCGTCGTGTTAGCCGTGACGGAGTAGGTCAACGTGCCGTTTCCGGTCGTCGTTCCGGCAGGGGCGGAGAGGGAGATAAAACTGCCGCCCGCCGTGACGGAGGCCGTCCAACTCGTTCCGGCCGTCGCCGTGACGGGAAGGTTTCTGGTTTCGCTGCGACTGCTCAAGGCCTGTATCACGGAGGGCGTCGAGACCTTGTTGACGCGCACGATTTTCGCCACAGATGGAGTCAGATTCGCGCCGTTGCGCTTCAGGAGAAAGAGCATGTAGTAGCCCGGAGGGGCTTGGTTGCCACTCGCTGGCGCGCTCAGGTTCATGGAGCGACCATCGGTTGCGCGAGCCGTGATGGTCAGCGGCACGCGCCGCTGGTCTTGGTTGAAGCCGTGCGTCACCGCGCCGAGACGAACCAGCACGGCGCTTTCGACATCCTGCGCCGTGACCGTGCCGACGCCCACAGAGAAGTTCTGCCCGTAGGTCAACTCCTTCGGCGCAGACGTGATGACGGGACGCGGTGCGAGGCCGCCGCCCGGCAGGTAGAAGTACGGCGGGTAGAAGTATTCTGCGTTCTTGTGTTGGAAGAGACGACGGGCAACGTCGTTGTTGGCCGGATACTCACCCGTCGCACCGGGTAGCCCGCCGCCACCGACGAGGACGCGACCATCGGGCAGCAAGATGGCCGACGAGTGATAGACGCGCGCCTCCTGATGAGGCGACATCACAGTCCATGTCTCGTCGGCCGGATTCCACAGTTCGGGGTTGTTGGCCGCGCCGCCGTATGAGCCGTTGGGGCCGCAATTCAACTCGTTCGTGCCGGGGCAGGACGTGCCGCCCGTGATGAGCACTTTGCCGTCGGGCAGAAGCGTCGAGGTGTGGTGCATACGCGGGAAGTTCATGGCCTGCGTGGTGCGCAGGGTCGGCGTGCCGTTGAGGTCGAAAATCTCACTCGTCGTCGTCGCCTGTGTGCCGAAGCGGCCACCGATGATGAGCACCTTGTCATGCTGATACTGCACGGAAGTCGCCTGGTCGTGCTGGCTCGTCAGGAACGGGCCTCTCACCCACGTCCCTTCGCCATCCACCGCACTCGGAGACAGAATCACACTCTGCTGCTGTGTGCGTGCGGCGGCGACAAGCACGCGGCCGTCGGGCATCGAGTGGAGCAGAGGGTAGTTCTGGATGTCGGAGATGGAGAAGCCGCGCGTGTCTGCGACGTTGCGGAAGTTTCCCTGCGCGTCGAGGATTTGCGCGACGTGGTTCTGCACGGTGGTCTGCGCGCCGCTCGGCAGCGTCGTCAGGAAACTGCCGGAGACGACGAGCGTCTCGCCATTGGCGAGCGTCACGTTGTAGGGATACCAGCGGCCGTTGTTCATGTTCGGGCCGGGCGTCCATGAATTTGTCTTGTAGTCGAAGATGTTGGTGTGAATGGAACCCATCCCTTCGGCCGTGCGGTTGGTGGTCAGGATGTTGTGACCGCCCGTGACGAGCAGACGCCCGTCGGGGAGAAACGAGTGGCCGCCGCAAAAGAGGTTGGTGCGCCCGTTGTTAACATCTGAGAAAGTTTTGTAGAACGGGTCCCAGACGCGCGCCGTAGTGAAGTCTTGAATGTCGAAACCGAGTCCGTCGGAGCTTTTGTCACGCGCCCAGAAGAGCAGTTTGCCGTTGGGCAGAAGGTTGATGTGAATCGGCGGTATCGGCCAGGAGGTATCAACGAAAGTACCGTTCTCCTGCGGCTCCCAACGGCCTGCGACCGAAGGGTCGGCGCTGGCCTGTAAAGCTGCGAGGACGGCTGTTTGTTTGAGCGCGGCCGCGCCGGGGTTGGCGCTCGCCGCGTGCGCGACCGAACGACGGCCGCTCTCTCCGAATATCAACAGGAGGGGAGCTATCACCAAGGCCAGAGACAGAATCCACGTGTACGCAGAGGAACGCGTCAGTTTTTTCATGAGGGAACACTCCTTGTCTTGCATCTCGTCCGCTACCCGACGGCCGGTCGGGTCGGTCGAATTTCCATTTTTTCGTAGCAAAAACGGCGCAATGCGCCGGGGCGCGGCGACGGCATCTTCGGTCACATGCGGGACATCCAACACCGCAGCCTCGCTTGTGCTGGCGCCCTCACTCTGGAGACGGAGTGGCTTAAATGTCCTAAAAATGGGCTGATAAAGTTTTGATAAAACTCTCACGGCGTCTTGAGGTGTGCTATGAACAGGCAAGCGTTGCACTTCTACGAGTTCGGTGTCTTTCGCGTCGATGCACAGGAGCGCCTGCTCTATCGCGAAGGCGAAGTCGTACCGCTCACGCCGAAGGTCTTCGACACACTGCTGGTGCTCGTCCAGAACAGCGGGCACGTGCTGGAAAAGACCGAGTTGATGCAGACCCTCTGGCCTGACAGCTTCGTCGAAGAGAGCAGTCTGGCGCAGAACATCTCGCTGCTGCGTAAGGCGCTCGGCGAAGGGGCTTCCGAACGGCAGTACATCGAAACCGTCCCGCGACGCGGCTATCGCTTCGTCGCCGAAGTGAGAGAGACGAAGCGCGAGGCTGCGGAAGCTACGACGACCGACGAAACCGCGCTCACCGTCGCCGCGCCGCACGCAGACGATGTCTCACACGCACCCGTCGCTCGCCGCCGCGTCCGTCAGGTCTACGTGCTGATGGCGGCCGTCCTGCTCTGTTCGGCTGTGGCCGGTTTTTTCTATGCGCGCGCGCATAAGAACCGCAGGGCGAAGACCGAGACGGCCGCGAAATCCATCGCCGTGCTGCCTTTCAAAACTCTCGGTACGGAAGACGAAACGGAGCTTCTAGGGCTTGGCATGGCCGATGCTCTCATCATCAAACTCGGCAAACTCCCGCGCCCTTCAGTGCTCCCGACAGGCTCTATCATCAAGTACACCAAGCGCGACGCCGACGCCCTCGCCATCGGGCGCGAGTTGGGCGTCGATGCCGTGCTCGACGGCACCGTCCAGCGTGCGGGCGAGCGCGTCCGCGTCACCGCGCAACTCGTCAGGTTGAGCGACGGCAAGACGCTCTGGTCTGGAAAATTCGACCAGCAGTACAGCGGCATCTTCGCCATACAGGATTCGCTCTCCGAGCAGTTGGCCGCCGCGCTCGTCTCCGAGTTGACGAACAACGACCGGCAGCGACTCGCCGGAGGTCGCCTGACGCAAAACACCGAAGCCTATCAGGCCTATCTGATGGGGTTGTATTTCTGGAATCGAAGGACGGAGGAGAACTTAGCCAAAGCTATCGGCTATCTTCAGCAGGCGGTTGAAAAGGATGCTGATTTCGCTCTGGCTCACGCCGTACTCGCAGACTGTTATTATCTCTGTCAGACCAGCGGCTATAAAATCGTGCCGCGCGGCGAAGCACTGCGACGCGCTGACGAGTCTGCGCGCAGGGCGCTCGTCCTCGACGACACGATTGCCGAAGCGCATACGGCGATGGCCGGAGTCAAAATGGCTTACAGGGAGTTTGAGGAGGCGGGACGCGAGTTTCGCCGCGCCATCGAGTTGAATCCGAACTACGCGGTCGCGCGTGTGCGCTACGGCTACTTCCTCTTCGGCTCTCTCCGGCTCGAAGAAGCGGTCGCCGAGATGAAGCGCGCGCAGGAACTCGACCCCGCTTCGCCCGTCACCAACGCGGCACTAGCCTTCATGCTCAGAATGGCGCGCGACGACGATGGTGCTATCAAGCATAATCGCCGCGCGCTCGAACTTCAGCCCGATACCATCGGCGCGCACGCCGGGATTGCCGAGTCTTACATTCGCAAAGGCATGTTCGACGAGGCGCACGCCGAAATCGAAAAGGTGAGGCAGACCGAGCCGTTGATGGCCGTGCAGTTGCGTGCTTATGCCTTCGCGGCGGCCGGGCGACGCACAGAGGCGCTCGCCATTCTCTCCGAGCTACAGCAATCCGATGCTTCCGTCCCGCCCATCAACTACGCGCTCATCTATGGTCATCTCGGAGACAAGGAGAAGGCTTTCGAGTGGTTGAACAAGGATTCCTTCTCGCCCGCGGCGAGGGCGCTGCTCCACTTCGACCCAGACCTCGACCCGCTCAGAGACGACCCGCGCTACGAAGAGATTCTCCGTCGTGAGGACATCGCGCGTGCCTCGAAATAAAGAGGCGGCATAGTGTTCAAGGCCGACGGCGGCACGTTGACCGGCGAGAAGCCTGCTCATTCGCGGCTGGCTCGAATGACCTGTGAGACACCATTCGGACGAGACCGGCTAGCGGTAGTTCTGAGCCACGCACGCGTTGTAGACCCGTTCAATCTCACGGTATTGTGCCTCGCTCAGCTTGCCGTTTTTCCAGTTGAAATAGTTCGCATACATGTAATCCCAAGCGCGACCACAGGGGCCGATTTGCCCCTGCTGGCGCAGTTGGTAGTCGTGCGCGTTCTCGGCAGGATGTCTGGTCGGGCCGTAGTCTTGTCGGTTTACACCCGACTCGGAAACCGGCCCGCTATCAGGCGTCGACTGTGTGGCTGGCTGGGGCGCGGAGTTTGTATTGTTGTTGCTGCCAGTTTCGCAACTCAACACAACAAGCAACATCAATGCGAGGGCTATGAAGGAATCTTTTCTCATTGCCCGTTCCTTTGTTGTTTGAGAGTAACGGTAGAGCGATGTTCGGCCGGCGCGGCTTATATCATGTCTCTTTCACTACTGCAATCAGGTTGCCGTGTCGCTCCGTGAATGCCTCACAACGCGTTGGCTCTGACGCCGCGACGCGCACACTTTCGTCAACGTCTTTGCAGAGCAGACGGAATGTTTTATGCTCGGCGCGAGTTCAGGACGTGCGCGGGGTGGCCGTATCAATCAGGACGAGGTGAAAGCATTGCAAGTCGAAAGTCTCCGCATCCGTCGCATCGAGCCGGATGACTACCGTGCCATCTACGAAATCTACTGTTGTCCGAAAGCTTTCGCAGGGACTCTACAGTTGCCTTATCCCTCGCTCGAAGAGTGGCGACGACGGCTCGCCGAGCCGGTCGAAGGTCTCTACAATCTGGTCGCTCTCGACGACGAACGCGTTATCGGCATGCTCTCCGTGCAGGCGTTCCTGAACCGTCCTCGTCGCAGACACGCGGGCGCTATCGGCATGGGCATTCATGACGACTGGCAGGGCAGAGGCGTCGGCACGGCGCTGATGCGCGCGGGCGTCGAGATGGCCGACAAGTGGCTCAACCTGACGCGTCTGGAGCTTGAGGTCTACACGGATAACGAGCCTGCCATCCGCCTCTACGAGAAGTTCGGCTTCGAGCGTGAAGGGACACTGCGCCGGCACGCCTTCCGCGACGGTCAATACGTCGATGCCTACATGATGGCGCGCCTGCGCCCGCAGGCCGACTGACAACGCTTATGTCCTGGATAAAAGCGACCGACACGACGCCGCCTGAGAACGAACAGGTGCTCATCCACGACAACGTTAACAGCAGAATGGAGCTAGGCCGCTACATCAAAGGCAAGTGGTACGTCGAAGACACTCGCACCGGCCAGTTGCGCGAAACCGACGCCGTCACACACTGGGGCTGGCTGCTCGATTCTCAACTTCACGACGACAGCGACGACGATTAGCCATCTAAGAGTCCGATAACGACGTGAATTAAGAGGACGGCGTCATGTTCAAGTTCAACTCAGAGAGACGAGCACTGCTGTTGAGATTCTTGACACTCGGCCTGCTGACAACGTGTCTGGGTCTGCTCTCCTACATTGACAGGCAGAATTGCCGGGCGTATAAGTCGCGGTCTCAGCTTTGAGAGTTGCACTGAGCGTCGTAGTCAACGACACGTTCCTCACAAATCCGTCCACCGCAGATATAATCTCCTGAGTAGTAGGAGGCATACCTCCAAGCAGCACGGCGAGGGAACTATATGAGAAAGAAAATTCTGTCTGCGACGGCGTTGTCAGCATCGCTCACGCTGACCCTCACAGCGTTGGCCGTCTCGCAAGTGCCGCGAGCGAGTGACGCGAAGTCTTCGGCCGCTAAACAGGAGAAATCTAAAACGCTGAAGGAGATTGCCGCTGAACGAGACGTGGAGGTGGAAGAAGGAAGCTGTGGCGTGAGTGAGTACACGTCCTTTGAAGAACTCAGGAAACGTGCAAAGGCAATCGTCTACGGACGGATTGTTGATGCTAAGTCGTTCTTCGACGAGTCAGGGCATCCAGTCGAGAATGGCGACTACATCATCACCGAATACACCGTAGAGACTTACCAAGTACTGAGAGACAGGACGCAGGAGAGCGAGCCGGAGGAGGGCAGACCTGCTCCTGCTCCGCTGACGACATCGTTGAAGATTGCGCGTAACGGCGGTGTCGTCTATGTCAACGGCCATCGCGCAGTAGTGAAGGCCAAAGGCTTCGAGTCGCTTAATCCGGGCAAGAGTTATGTCTTCTTCCTCTTTTGGAGTTCGGCCTATAAGGCATACACGCTGGCCGGCGGCGCTTCCGGTGTCGTGTTGGTCAACAACGACTTGAGCCTCACGCCGCTCGCCTCGTCGAAAGAGATTCAAGCAAAACTCCGCGACATGAATCTCGACAGCTTGATTGAACAGGTCAAGTAACAGCCGTCGAAAACACAGTCTCGTCTATCCTTTCTCCTCGCTACCTCACAAGGAGATGTGATGCGCCGTTATCTGTACGTACTCTGTTTCCTCATCGGAGTGCTTGCGCTGTCGTATTCCTCTGCGACCTCTCCGACGCCTGTGCTGGCACAGCTTAACTGCACGAACTACAACCAATGTGAGCGCCTACAATCAGTCGCCAGCACAAAAGTACAGGGGCCAATCACCTATTGGTTCGACGATGACCGGATAATCCCCTTTCTCTCTCTCGCTGACATGACCGATTTCAAAAACCGTCTCCGCGCGGCGGCTCAGGATTGGTCGGTCAAGACCGGCATCAGCATCTCGGAAGTCACTTCAGGCGGAAGGGTCAGAATCGTCGTCAGCGGGCTGTTGAGTATTCAGAATGTCAACGCAGAGGTGATGCACGACCAGAGCTTTCCCAATGTTGTGCGAATGACGTTTTCCAACGAGTGGCCGCAGTGGGACAGTGCCGGGAAAGACTGGATTGCATCGCATGAGTGGGGACATATCATTGGATTCGACGATGTGGCCGAAGACGCTTGCCTTTCGGTCGAAACTATTATGAGACAAGGCAGCCGGGATACAGAGACATTCGACAGGCAGTTAAAGGGGCTGACGCCGCTTCCGGGGCCGGGGCGTCCCAATGGTTGCGACGTGTGCGCCGCTCAAGATAAACAGGCCGGACTCGTGCTGGGAACATCTTGCCCGACACCAACGCCGACGCCAGAGCAACCCGGTTGCGAGCCGCGCCCTTCAGGGATGCCGCCTGCGCCGCGCGAATGCTTCGTTCCTGCCGTCCCCTGCGACCCCATCACGCAGGAGTGGGATGAGATGTGGTGCATGTGCGTCTGTCGCCTCAGTCCCGTCCTGATAGACGTAGCTGGCGACGGCTTCTCGCTGACGGACGCAGCCGCGGGCGTCAACTTCGACCTCGATGCGGACGGACTAGCTGAACGACTGAGTTGGACGGCAACCGGCACAGACGACGCATGGCTCGCCTTAGACCGAAACGGCAACGGTACAATAGACGATGGGCGAGAGTTGTTCGGCAACTTCACGCCGCAGCCTGTCTCGGCGACGAGTAACGGCTTCCTCGCACTCGCCGTGTACGACAGCCCCGCTCATGGCGGCAACGCAGACGGAGTGATTGATGCGCGCGACACTATCTTTCACAGTCTGCGACTATGGCAGGATACGAATCACGATGGACATTCGCAGGTGGAGGAACTGCACACTCTTGAGAATTTAGAAGTGACGGCTTTGCATCTTGACCACAAAGAGTCAAAGAGGATAGATGAGCATGGCAACGCCTTCAGATACCGCGCCAAAGTAGATGACGCGAAAGGAAGCAAGGTGGGGCGCTGGGCGTGGGATGTGTTCCTCGTCTCCGGCCGGTAGCTGCCGGCTCCCTCACACCTCTTATGCTCTGAATTAAGGTGTCCGTGCTTATCGGACGCGGAAAGTCAGGAGGGTTAGGAGAGGGCTGATGTGCGATAGATATTGACTCGCGCTCAGTGAATCGTGAATAATCCGGCTGCTGCTCGTGTTGCTTGCGTGTTCGCGTCGCCCTGCCCGACCGTGGGGCGCGTCCCATTGACTCCAGTCGAGAGCCTTCGCACGCGTATTCAAGAGTTTTCCAAAGACTTCTGAGGGTGCGAGGGTTGCGGACTTCGGCGCACTTCAGTCGAGCATATTGTCCTTTGAAGAGGGCGCTTCAAAACCGGGTCAAATGGTAATCGCCTGATCTCTACGCCGTGCCTGTTTAAGCATCGCCAGATGAGCGAGCGAAGCCGCACGCTCGAAGCCCGCTCAACAGACCCGCCCTTTCCCGACCCCGCGCCTTAACGCGCACAGGTTTATCCAGCGGTTTGGAGACAGCATGTCGGGCATATTCAATCAGGTTCGCATCGACCAGACGCGTACGGAAATCCTGTCTCTCTCGCAGTCTATAAAAGACTGGATAGACAAACGCCAGGCGGCAGACATTGTCGGCCAGCATCACACACAGTTGAGCGTTCTGAAGACCGTGCTGACAACCGCGCTCGCAAAAATTGAGACGGGTCTCGACGCCGTCTCCCTCACCACGCCCGTCCAAGACCTCTACGCGACGTGCCGCCTGCTCGACCGCCGGGTGGTCTGGGTGCGGCGAGTTTGGGATTACTACAGCAGCAGGTTCGCGCAGAGAGAGGATGCCACGCTCGGTAAAGTCCTCAAGGCGGCGGACGAGGTGGTGTGGAGTTGCTACGACGAGGTTTTCAGAAACGCGAAAGAGCAGGACGACACGCTCAAGCGCGGCACGCCGCCGCTGCCTTATATCGACCTTTATTATTCTCCGCACGCTATTCCGCGCGCCGAGCCGCCACCCTTTCTCAAGTCGGACGTGGACGCGCCGTTTTTACAGAAGTTCATGCAGGAATTGCCCATTCCCATCGTCGGGCTGCCGGCCGTCTGTCTGCGTTCGCCCTGGTGTCTGGTCTCAGTCGGACACGAAGTAGGCCACCACGTCCTCTACGACCTGCTGCCCAACTTTGAACTTCAGAAGACGTTCGGCAAGCTCATCCGCAACGCGGCCTACGCCGCCTCCGACAAAGATTCTGTGGTCGCGCGCCGTTGGGAAGGTTGGGAGAAGGAGATTTTCGCAGACCTCTTCTCAATCCTGTGCATGGGACACTGGGCTTTGTGGGCTATCGCCGAACTGGAAGTGGCAGACCTGCCGACGATGTTTAAGAGCACGACGCTCTACCCTGCGCCCGTCGTGCGCCTGTCGCTCATGGCGCACATGCTGAAGGCGCTCGGCCTTGAGAGCGTGCCGACGCTTGGCGGGATGTCGCTGGCAGAGATTGTCGCCGCCGGAGAGGAGGCCGAAGTCGAAGACAACGTGCGCGAAGCGGTCTCCTTCGACCTCTGCGTCGCGCCCGCCGTCGCACGCGCCGCGGTGGCGACTCCGGTCGGCGAGCTAGGTTCGCTCAAGTCCCTGTGCGGTTGGGACAATGAAGACTTTAAACCGGGCGGTGTGGTCATGGCTCTGGCCGAAGACCTGCGCGACTTGAACGCCGCCGCCAATCCGACCCTGCGCGCCGCGCGCCTCTACGCCAGCAGCGCGGTGGCCGCATGGGTTGAGACGACAAGGGATTGGGACAGAAAGGCTGCGGACGCGGAAGCTGCGCCCGACGCGGAGCAACGCGACGAGGTGCGCGCAGAGTTGGCCGAACACGTCCTCAAGGTGATTGGCAACAGCCGCGTGGACGGTACTCGCAGCGCCGAGAAGCGTGCTCCGGCCGCCGAGGCCGAAAGGCTCGGCATCGAGCTTGGCGAAATGCTTTTGGGGTTAAACCCCATAGTACCTGGGGAGACAATTCGGTAACCGTCGAAGGCCGAGGGGAAGTCATGCGTTTCACAATCAAGATTGACGAGAACTGGCTGGTCAGCATCACCTGTGCCAGCGGCCGAACGTGGGAGCGCCAGTTGGCGAAAGCTCCCGATGGACGGGGCGGCTTCTTTCCCGTCTGCGTCGAGCAGGCCGCACCCGCGCCGGACGCAGAGGCCAGCGGCGGCAGCGGGTCGCCTTCCGCACAGACCGACCGGCGGCGCGCGCTCTGTGAAGGCAACGCGGATGTCTTCTGGGAAGTGTACGGGCGCATCACCCGTCGCACACACGAAGCGAAGCACATCACGGATTTCGGCCGCTACCTCTTCGACACGCTGCTCGGCAAGAGCCTCTGGGAAGAGATGCTGTCGGAGGCCGCAGAGGAAGACTTCATCGAATTATGTCTCTCGTGGGGCAGGTCAGAGACTTATCTACATCGCTTGCCCTGGGAGATGATGCGCGGCGCGAACGACTTCTTCCTCGTCTGCGGTATCCCGAAGCTGGTGGCAATCACGCGTCTGGTGGCCGATACCAAACACGTCACCGCCCGACAGATAAGCCCGCAGCCGCGCCTGCTCTTCATCATCGGCACGTCTCTGACGGACGAGCAGATTCGACCGGGAGCCGAATATCTGAGCCTGCTCAGGCAGTTCAGATTGGAGCAGCGCAGTTTCCACTCGCGCGTCTTGCAGCGCGCCTCTCCGCTTCAGATGAAGCAGGAACTCAAAAGATTCGAGCCAGATGTCGTCTACTTCATCTGTCATGGCGGCATCGACTCCAAGACCGGGCGCGGATACCTGAGCCTCGAACTCGACGCCTCCGAGAAGGAAGCGCCGGGAGATGAAGAGGCAAAGGAGAAGTTGAAGCGGCGCGATGCAGAGCAGTTATTGTCGATGTTGAAGGTGACAGGCCAGCCGCCTCCGATTGTCGTCCTCAGCGCGTGCTACTCGGCGGGCGGCAACAAGGGTCTCAAGAGGGACGATGACCGCAAGGGCGGCAAGATGTTGGGCGCGCACGATGCGGCTCCGCTGGCTGCCGAGTTGGTGGCGGGCGGCGTCCCCGTCGTGATTGGTATGTCGGGCGAGATTTCCGACCTCGCCTGCCGACTGTTCACGCGACAGTTCGGGACAGCTCTGGTCTCCGGCGACCAATTGGTGCGCGCCACCGGCGAAGGTCGTTGCGCAGCCTTCAGCGAGGGGCTGCCGCCGCAGGATTCTGTTGACTGGGCGTTTCCGGCCGTCTTCATGGCCGAAGGCGTCGGCCCCGATTATGCTCCCCTGCCCCCGGAGGCAGTTCTCGCCGAATCGACTGCCGTCAGGTGGATTAGGGGTTACGACATCGACCGCTTGCCCGTCTTTTGCAGCCGCGATGAGTTCTTCGACGCCTTCTATCAACTCTTCCAACCGCACGAGCCTCCCGCGCTCGTCGCCTACACCGAGAGCAACCTTGCCGACTACGGCAAGACGCGCATCCTGCAACAACTGGCCGTCACGGCGCTGCGCGAAGGACACATCCCCTGCATCGTCAGTTCCGAGCTTGACGATTGGAAGCCGCCGCAGAACATCGCGCAACTGTGCGTCGAGCTTCTGCGCGCCATCGGCAAGGCGCGCGAAGTTATCGGCCTGCCTCCGCCGCTCAAGGGTTCCCTGCTCAGGTATCTGCGCTTCGTCGCCGCCGGCTGCGATGCTTATCGCGTGATGTGCGACAGGATGGCTCAGATTGAAGATGCGTTTAGCGATGCCCCGCAGGCTTGCTTCGACAACCTGATGGTGTTGTTCCCGGCGCTCGACGACATCATCGAGGCTGAAGGCGTCAGGGCAATCTTGCGAACGGAGTTGAAGAGTCTGATTGACGAGGCTCGTCAAGCGCATCCGAACGTCGTGCGCGAAGACGGCCGCGTGCTCGTCATGCTCGACGAGGTTCATCGCTACGACAAAGCGTTTATCCCGCTCTTCTATAAACTGCTCGACGACTTCGGCTTGGGGACGGACGAAGAACCCGTCCCCGTCGTGATGGCTCTCTCGAAGGGCACACCCGCCGACGAGTACATCCGCCCCGTACAGGAGAAGTTGCGTTCGCGTTTCCGCTTCATGTCCATTCCCGAATTCGGCGACGACGAATACATGCTCGTCTATCAACAGGTGTTGATGACGCCCTTCCTCACCGAACTCTACGAAGACATCTCCGACAAGCCCTGGGTCTTCAACTACAACGCGAGCGAAGAGATTATCCAGAAATACAAGAATCGCCTGCGCAAGCGTCTCAAGCGAATCCCCGAAGACTTCTTCAGCGACCGCCTCTTCATCACCATTGAAGACGCGCGCGACGAAGGCTTTGCGCTGCCGGTTGACGACGAGGCACGCCTCGCAGCCCTCAACGAGTAGTCATCATGCATCCAACATTAGACGACGACGCCGAGATTGAGAGACGCGACGAGTTGCGGCTGGCACGCGCACGCCAGAAGCGCGCCGAACGCTTCAAGGAGGCGCAATCGTGGCTCGCGCTGGTGCCGACGTGGTCAACCCCCCTCGCCAGCGCGTGCGACTTCCCTTCGGGCAAAGACGACCTGCCGACCTTCGTGAAAAACGCCAAGCGCGCCGGACTCTGCTCCTACAGCGAGATTCGTGCGCCTGAAGGCAGCACGGTGCTCCATTTCTGGATGCCCGAATACACGCGCGTCGAGACGTTGCGCGACTTGGGAAAGACCAAGAACGGGAAGCAGAGTTTGCAGCGCGATGCGGCCACCATCGGCCGGCGCATCATCGAGGCGCACAGCACATCCGTCCCCATCTCCGAAACAGTCTACGCATGGGCTGACCTCGCGCAGCATGTCCAGGACGGGTTGAACAATTGTTCCCGCTATCTCATCAAGCGCGTCAGGCAGTTGGTCGATGCTAAAGACACGGGGCGCGCACAGACGTTGCTGGCAGCCAGCAAGTTTCTCGCGCAGGCGCTCGGCGGCTCTCTGGAAACGGCGTTGCGCGTCGGCGAAAACTACGTCGAACTGGAATATCGCCGCGAGCAGGACGAAATTCACCTCAACCGTTTCAGACCCATTCGCGGGCAGATTGAAGCCTTCCAAAAGTTGCTCACGTTGCCGGCCGATAGCGATGTCTGGGCTTTGCACTACCTCGGTCGCGGCGGTGTCGGCAAGACCATGCTGCTGCGCTACATCACCGGGCGTCTGCTGACCCCGCAAGGCTCTCTGCCGACCCCTTTCAGCCGGATTGACTTCGACTACCTAAGCCCGGATTATCCCGTCCGTCGTCCCGGTCAACTGCTGCTCGAACTCGCCGCCGGATTCCGTCCCTACATCACCTCGCAGGAGCAGGAACAGGTCTTCGAGGAGTTTCAGAATCGCACCATCGAATTGCACGAAGCACTGAGCGGCGAGCCGCCGCCGGATAACCCGCTTGCCAACCTCGACCCCGTCCGCTTCGACCCGATTCTCGCGGCCTTCTCAGACTTCCTCCTCAAACTGCCGCAGCCGGTCGTGCTCATTCTCGACACCTGCGAGGAGTTGGCGAAAGTGCAGAGCATCGTCGGCAGCATGCCGACCGTCGAAGCCGCCTTTGAGATTCTTGAGCGGATTCACAGGAAGGTTCCGACCGTGCGCGTCGTCTTCGCCGGGCGACGGTTGCTCACGCGGGCTGGGCATGATTGGCATCTGAGCTTCAACGAGGCGCGCGCCGAAAGGGAGTTTCTTCCCCAACGCAAAGACTACCTGCTCTTACATGAGATACGCGGCTTTGAAGAGGTCGAAGCACGCGCCTACCTCTCTGTTGACGAAGGGCTTGACAGGCTCGGAGAAAGCCTGCTGACAGCCATTCTGAAAAACAGTCTCGACAACGGAAGGGCGGCGTACGTCGAGCACAACCGGGCGCTTTCGCGCGACGCGGCAACTTATTACAACCCGTTCTACCTCTCGCTCTATGCCAACTGGGTCAGAGAAGACCCTGATTTGACGGCCGCAGAGATTGGCACGGGCAAGACCGACCCTTACGTCGAACTTCGCATCGTCAAGCGCGTTGACCAGAGCGTGAGCAAGGTGCTCCCGGCCGTCGTCCAACTGCGCCGCTTCGACAAGGACATGCTCGCCCCGGCGTTGGAAGACGGCGAAAGCGTGGACGAAGTCTATCGCAGGCTCTCCGGCTACGAGTGGATTAACAACCAATGGGACGAGAGCCTTCAGACGAACTTTCTCGAAGTCGACCGCAATCTGCACGGCCGCCTGTGCGAGTACTACGAGCAGCAGGGCATCTCGCACAAGCTCGACGCGGCGAAGCAGAAGCTAGGGCCGGGACTGGCGCGGCTCTTGCGCGAACGCACGCTCGACCGGCTCACGACCGACCACGTTGACGCCACACTCCGTCTGCTGCCCGCCGCTGAAGCGGCTGAAGTCTGGCATCTCTTCGAGCGTCGCATCGCCGCCGATGGCGATTGGATTAGAGCCTTGCGGACGACCGAACGAATCCTCAGCGAAGAGGGCGCGGTCAAAGACGAATCCCATCCGCTGCGCAGCGCCGTCGTCGCAACGCACGCCTCGGCGCTGCTTCACACGCTGGCTGAAGTGCAACTGGATAAAGTCTGGCATGAGGTTGAGCGCACATCTCATAACCATCCAGACCGCTCGATTGGTGAATGGCTCCGACTGCGGGGGATGGTCGGTCGCTACGCCGCCGCCGCACGCAACGCCACCACCGATTCATCGAATCACCTTCTCACGATTACGCTCATCGTCGATACCCTGCCGTCTATTTTCATCAGAGAGATGGAGCGGTTTCAGCAGGAGGCACAGGACGAGGAGTCTGCGGGCGACATGCGCCACCGGCTCAATCAGTTGGCCGCCTCGCTCTGCGCCACGCTCGAAGAACTCGCCGAACGCGCAGAGTGTCTCGGCACGTCCCTCTTCGTCCAAATTGACGTTTCTGACATCGCCGCCGCCTTTGAACGTTTCGAGTTGGCCGGAGACCTCGTCGCTTTCGCCCACTGCCTCGCCGCGCGCTACGTCCTTCTCTCAGACAACGGCAGCGCGACCGACCGCTATGAGCAGGCCGCGAAGTTGATACAGCAAGCCGAGTCGCTTGCCACACGCGAGGGCGCGACGCAAATCAGACAACACTGGCTCGACTGGCGCGCCCCCGCCTCTGTCCGCGAGCGCGTGCGCCTCGAATGGCTGCGGATGACGCCGCTGCCTCTGGAAGTGTTCGACGCGCAGACGCTCGCCAACTGGCGACAAGAGGCCGTCGGCCACCTCGACAACATCGACTCTGAACGACTGGCCTCCGCCGTCATCAAGTTGGAACTGGCGGCGCGACCGCTGGCGGCCGCAGACCTGAAGGCCATCGAGGCGGCCGAGAGTTATCAGCGTCGCCGACAGCCGACCATCATGGCGCATCATGCGACGCCGCCGCTGCTCTGCTCTCTCGCACGCGCATGGCTCGCGCTCGGCGAAGCGGCGCACGCCCTCGACGCTCTGACGAGGCGCATCGCCGAGGCCGTCGAGACGCGCGAGGACAAGAGCACGGTGCGCGCCGCAGAGATGACGAAGCTGCACATCATCCGGCGGATGCGTCTGCGCGAGCACGGCGCAGACTTAATCAATCGTCTGTCGCGGACGGGCGACCCGCGCGAAGTGTTGAGCATCCGGCAACTGATGGCTATCAACCGGCCTTATAACCCGGATGCCCTGCCCCCGCCCGCGGCCGACGCGCCGCCCGCGCTGCTGCACGCATGGTGGCAGAGTCAGGCGGCGCTGACGCGAGAGATGGCCGTCAATGCCGTCGAAGCTTTCAACAAACTCGCCCTCAAGCGCGCCAAGTACGAAGCCAACTCCGAGCACAGGGCAACGGGCGACTCTGCCCATCTGCTGCTCGACTGGCATGAGGCCATGCTGATTGCGCGCATGTACAAACTGGGCAGCCTGCTCCCTCCGGTCGAGACCGCTTTCGACACGACTAATTTGTGGGAAGACACTCCCCTGACACAGACTGAAGAGGGTGTCCGCCTCACTTTGCGTAGCATCGCCCTTGGCGAGTTCGTGGGTCACAGAAGATTTCCTGATGAACTGCACCGCCGCGTCGGCGCGCGCAGGCTGGCCGAGTTGGCGCTGGAAGAGGGCGAGATGCTGGCGCTCCGACTTCCTGTACACGCTTACGAACTACTGGATATCGCCTATTGGTCATTCAATGAGGTGGAGGATTACGTCGGCGCAACCATTGCGGCCGTGCGCAGGGCTATCGCGCAGATGCACATCGAAGGCTCTAGGGCATTCAGCGAGTCGTTACACCGGACGCTTCCGAATTTCACGGAGCAGGAAGTAGAGATTCGGCGCATCTACAAGCGGATGGCGTCGAAGAACAGGAAAGCGCCGGGATGGACTGAGATTGATGCCGCGCGCAAAAATGGAACGCCCGATAAGTTGAGCGAACTCAACCATCCGTCATGGAGCGGGTGGCTTCATCGGATGACGTATTACTTAACAACCATCTCGGCCTTCGGTGAAGACGGGGAAATGATTCCGTTTGTGCAGATGAGAGAATGGCTGCGCAAGACCTACGGTCAGCAGTTGCCTCTGGAACTGACCCTGCTGGAATCTGAGATGGGGGCTGTCCCGCTCTCCGGCCGTCTCTCGCGCTTCCTGCGCGTCTTCGGTCGCAACTGGATAAGCATTCTGGGGCTGACCGTCATGGTGCTCCTCATGTTCAGCGGCGGTTTCTATCTGGCCGAGTCGGGAGTCAAATTCTTCTCGCCGTCGATGGGGCTTTACCTCATCTCCTGCTCCGTCGTCTCGCTCACATACTTCTTGTGGCTGGCGAAAAAGGGGCTGAGCTATTTTCAGATAGTCAGCTACACCATCGTCTCGACGCTCATCATCTCGACGCTCATCAGCCTCTACATCTTTCTCATCTTCGCGGGCTGGATTCTTGAGCAGATAGTGACGGCCGCCATCATCGGCGGGGTTTTGCTCTTGCTGCTGGCGGCGGTGGCGAAACCAATCTGGCGGACGATTCTGAAGTTACAGGCCGCCATCTCGGTCGGCTCTTCAATATCGAGTCTGCAAATCAACACCTTCCTCGAAGAGACAGACCCGATGCTCAACATCGTCTCGCCCAAGCAAATCAGCATGCATTTCAGCCGGAAATATCTGGCGCATGATTGGCCTGTCTACTTCAAGGAGATGGCCGAACACGTCGAAGGAAGCGGCGAGACTTCAGGGCTGCATCCCTACCGCGACGCGGCGCTCGAAGTGCCGGTCGAGGTGTCGAGCAAGTTGCTCAAGTTAATCGACCAGTTGATGGGGCCGTTCAAGTTTTACGTGCCGTTGCAGGTTAACCAATCTCTCGCCTTCTACCCCTGGGAGGCGGTGCTGCTGCTGGCTTTGGAGAGACGCGAAATCGCGCAGTTAACCAGACGCGTGCATTTCTGGCGACGCGGAGAGCCGATTGAGAAGATTGTCTACAGGTACAATAACAGGGTTGACATCATCTCTAGCCAGACATGGGAGTTGATGGCCGAGACAGGATGGAGTCCGCTGACCAAATTCGCAGACGCCACCGACCAACCACATCTCATCGACGGCTCGGAGACGAGAAGAGTGCTCCATCTCATCGGTCAGGTCGTCAACAGGTCGGAGGGCTTGCGCCTGAAACTCTCCGGCAGGGCGCTCCATGCGCCGCTTGAGGCTCTCGGTGTCGGCGGCAGCGGGCGTTCAGCCTCGCGTGGAGAGCGCGAAGTGCTGGTCGGCACGGAAGAGTTGCCGCTGCGCACGAGCGGCCTTGTCGTGGTGCAGGCCGAACCGGCCGAAGTCAAGGAGCGTTCGCAGACCGAGCGCGAGAAAGCGGCCTTCCTGCGCGCTTTCGCCGCAGACGTGTTCGCCGCAGGCGCACACCGCGTCGTCATGTTGCCTGCGCTGCCGGAAACGCTCGCCGCGCGTCTCCTCAATCAACTGGCGAAGGGCGTCGCGTCTGAAAGAAGATTCAGCGCCTTTCTGGAAACCATCGCGCAGATGCGGCGGACAGTCCTTCATGCGTCCGAAGCGGGTTCTGAGGAGACGCGTCTGGAACTGGCGCTCGACATCTGCGTCTACGCACGCGACAACACACTATACTCATGAGGAACCGTCCCACATGTCCAAGCACAACCCGCTGGTCTCTGCCTGGAATAGAATCAAGAGTTGGCCTGCCGTCAACACCGAGCAGTATCTCGCAGTCACTCTCCCGGCCAGCGCGGACGCAGCGGATGTGACGGCGACTGCGCTCAAGCCTTACGAAAGTTATTTCCGCATCTGGCTGGCCGATATGTTCCTCACGGAGAGCCGCCAGTGGTTCACGGAGTTATTCCCGGCCGTCCACTCGGTCGTCAAACTGCGCTATGGCGACTACGGGACGGTGAGCCTGAACAACGTCGTCGGCCTGCCCGAAGAGGTGCGCGGGCAAGGCGTGGCGCTCAACTACTGTCTGTGCGAACTGACGCCGTTCAGCGGCGGGACGGTGGAGATTGCCGCCGGACTGCTTGCACTGCGTAACAGAGATAACAAGTTCGTGGCGGCCGCCTTCGACCTCTTCAGCGAGTTTGCCAATCTGATTGCGCCGCCACTCGCCCCTGCCCTGAGCATCTCGAAGAAGGTGGCGAGCGGCGTCAATACGCTGTTTGAAGCGGCCGACGGTCAGGTACACCTGAGCATGCACCAGACCTTGACGAGCGCAGGCGGAGGCGGCAGCAACGAACTACGCCCCGGCTATCGCGCCGTCATCCTCGGCACACCCGAACAACTCGACGCCGCGCGCCTCTCCGTGATTGACGACCGTCTCTACTACAAGTCCGGCTCCGGTGCGCCGCAGCCCTTGCGCGGTTACGACTACATGCTGCTGCGCATCGAGAGCCGCGACGAGCGCGACGACTGGCGCTTGAAGTCCATTCAGGAGCCGGTCGAGAAGGCGACGCAGGCATTGCTCAGAGGAGACAAGGAGGAGGCGCACGTCTTTCACACGCTGGCACTCACTACGACCGCGCAGTCGCCCGACCTGACACCGGCCGACCGCCGCCGCGTCGTCGTCGCTATCAACGACGAACTCACCGACTATCAGGCCATTCGAAACAACGCCGTTGCGGACTCAGAGCGCGACCTCAATGATATTATGGCCGCACGCGCGATGCCGCTTGAGCTTGCACGCAGTCAGCCCGAACTGACGCTGCGCGAGGCGCTCGAAGCTACCACAGTCTACGAGCAGCACAATAGGCTGATGCCGGAAGTAGCTCCCGGCATTGACGGCGAGAGTGATGAGGCGTTCAGCCTTGTGCCTGCGGACTTAGATGACGCAGTGTTGAAGGACGTGGATATAGCGGACGATAAGCGGCTTATCGTGACGGGCGATGATGATGATAAATCCATCATAGAGTTCGCGCCGGACGCTCCGCAGCCGCCGCAGTACAAGCGCATTAATGCGTGGGTCGTCAAGCGCGAGGACGAACCGGCGCAGCCTCTACAACTCGGCGCAACCTACACGCTCGCGTTCAAGGTCGGCCGACCCGTCCAGAGCAGTCTCATCACGACGCCTTCCGCCTACGTGCCGGAGTCGGACATCCCGCCCGAAGGTTTGGAGACGACGTGGGTCGTCACCTCTTGGAACGTCGAACTGGCGGATGCTCCTCATTCCATCGTTCCCTTTCAGGTCGAAGCGATTGAAGCTCCGCAGAGTTGGAAGGCGGAAGGTAAACTGCTCATCCCGCGTCACGGCGAGAGCGCCGTCGGCTTGCTGTCAATCACGCCGCTCGTGGCCGAAGACGCCGCCATCGACATCGTCATCTTCGCACGCGATACACTCTACCGTCAGTTTCGTCTCGAACTGCGCGTGGACGGCCCGCACGAGCCGCCGCCCCTCGGCGAAGACTCGTCCGTCAAGATTAGCTCTGAGGTCATACACACGCCGGCCGTCTTCACCGGACTCCGGCCGCAGCACGAATGGCAGACGCCGAGAGGCACGCTCAGTATCATCGTCTTCGGACAGGGCAAGGCTTATGCGCGCGGCGACATCTTCGACGGCAACGGCACGAAGCACATCGACACGCTGACCGATTGGAGCGCCGCACCCGCGCAGGTCGCCGGGCCGATTAAGAACGTGCGCGATGCTGCCAATCAATTCCGTGAACAGTTCACAGACGAACTCAACGAAATCGACCGCCGAGACCTCATCCACAGGCTGCAAGACTTCCGCAGCCGACCACATAACTTCTGGGCTGACGATTTGTCCGACCCGGTACATCAGCAGGTCTGGCAACAGCAGATTTCTACGAGTGCCGAGTTGCAAATGCTGGCCTATTCCGGCTACCAATTGTATGAGTCTTTCTTCCCCCCCAACTCTGCGCTGCGAAAGTGGCTCGACGCGCTCCCGCCAGACTGGCGACTCGATATCTCTTGGTCGGCCAAATCGGATTCGTCATGGGTGGCGAGCGTCCCCTGGGGGCTCTTCTACGGGCAGGCGCCCGTGCCCGGTGAGGCGATTGACCCGATGTATTTTTGGGGGCTGAGATACCGTCTCAACTACATCGCGCATGCCATTGACAACCCTCTCTCTCCGGCGCTCGGCGGCCTCGACAAGACGACGCGAGCCTACGGTTTCTACTGGGGGAAGACGGCCTCCGACCAGGAAATCGCCGACGAGGTGCAATGGCAGCAACAGGAATGGACGAGTTGGGGGCAACAGACTTTTCTGCCCGATGCCGGTGCTCAGACGCCGCCCAAGTCGCAACTCGTCGAGCTACTCAACAAGCCCGCGCAGCAGCCCGCGACCATCATCTACTTCTTCTGCCACTGTGAAGTCGGCACAGGCAACAAACCTGTGCTCCGCTTCGGAAGCACGAACGCCCCGGCCGACAATCTCTCCCTCATAGACCTCGGCGCGCTGCCCCTTCAACAGCAGCCGCTCATCTTCGTCAACGCCTGTACGAGCGCAGGCTCCGACCCTTACACCGCTAACGAGTTGGAGCAGATTTTCTTCCGGCGCGGCTGTCGGGCTTACCTCGGCACGGAGGTCAAAGTGCCGATTCAACTGGCGAGCCGGTTCGCCAAAATCTTCTACAGCTTTTTCTACAGAGACCTCGACAGCAAGCCTATCGCTGCCGGTGAGGCCATCTTTCAAGCGCGGCGTTTCCTCTGGCGCGAGTATCGCAACCTCGGCGGGCTTCTCTATACCTACATCAACCACTTTGAGTTGTACATGGCGTCGGAAGTAGAGGTTGACGCGCTGCACGGACACAACTGACGCGACGCGTCAGCAGGAGGAAGAGATGGCGAATGGTGATTCCGTTCTGAACGACCCTCAAATCAAAAGATTTCTTGACGCCTCGACGCTTGAGCGTTTCGAGATGGCCTTTGACGAAGGGTCGGCCGACAAGCTGCGCGCCTACATGGGAGATGAGGCTTTCACGGAATTTCGTCAACTCGCCGCCGAGACGCTGGCCGCGCGCAGAAAAGGCGACCTCAGTCCTGACATTCCGCCGAATATGATTTTCGTGCCGGGTGTGATGGGCAGCCTCCTGCTCAGCCGCAAAATGGGCGGCATCTGGTGGATTGACATGCGCACGCGCGACTACATCAAGGAACTGAAGCTCGCGCCCGACGGCAAAAGCGATGCCAGGAAGGAATATGACATCGCCCCCTGCACCGTCGATATCACCTATGCGCCCTTCTTCTCCGCCGTCAACCGGACGCCGGACTTCAATCACGAAATCTTTGCCTACGACTGGCGCAAGCCTCTGTCGGCGAGCGCCGCTGCCCTGCGCGACCTTATCGAGAAGACCTACGCGGCCAACGCCAACCAACCGGTTCATCTCGTCGCTCACAGCATGGGTGGCCTGATGGTGCGCGCGGCGCTGCCCCCGCACGGCGACGATTTATGGAAGAAGATTGGCCGCATCGTCTTCATCGGCACGCCTCACTACGGCTCGCCCTCGATTGCGGGCTATCTCAAGAACCATCTCTGGGGCTTCGAGTTGATGGCACTGCTCGGCCTCTATCTCGACCGCGAAACGTTCCGTTCGCTGTGGGGCGTGCTGAGCCTCCTGCCCGCCCCTCGCGGCATCTATCCCGGAACACGCGCGAGCGAAGAACAGTGGTCGGGCGCTCAACCCGAAGACACTTACGTTCACCCCTGCGCCAACTTCGATATGTACAAGGTTGACCCTTGGAAACTCGAACTCACACCGCAGCAGGCAGACCATCTGCAAAATGTCCTCGACGGGGCGGCAGAGTTCCATCGCAGCCTCTACGAAGCGCACACGAATCTCAGTCAGGACGAGCGCAACCGCATGGCCGTCATTGCAGGTGTCGGCTACGAGACGCTCTTCCGTCTGGCCTACAAGGAACGCCTGTGGGGCGCTTGGACGAGCATGGAGAAAGTGACCGGCCGCGTCGCGGGCGACCCACACCGCGAAGGCGACGGGCGCGTGCCGCTCGCCTCCGCGTCTCTGGAGAACGTCGGCACGTTGCGCTACGTCAAGGGCGTTCACGGCGAGTTGCCGATGCTGCCGCCGGTCTATGAAGATGTCTTTCGCTGGCTAAGGGGTGAAGAGATGCTGCTGCCGACTTCGGCGAAGGGCGCGCTCAAGGGGCATCTGAGCGGGACGCCCGTCGAGAACCCCGCGCCGAACCTGACGAGGATAACGACCGGCAACCCCACGACCGGCGACCCCGGATTTTTGAACCTGAATCCTCCCGACCCGCAAGCCCTACAGCAGTTGGATGCGCTGCTCAGCAATGACGATTTACCGGCTTTCAACAAAATCCGCCTGCTTTGAAGACGCAAAAGCCGCCCCGTCAACGACGTAAATAAGTTGTGAGACGCGCCGGTTCATGTGCGTCACGAAAGCGGAAGGATAAATTTTCAGACTCGACGGCTATCACCTCCGCTCGGCGAGAATGAGCACGCTTCTCATCTGTGAGCGATGAGGCCGGACTATCAAAACATCTGTGTAGTCGCTCTTGGGCGAGGTCTTGCTGTCTGCGTCAATCACGCTGAGCAAATCTCTATTTAACGGCCACGCCTTCATCCCGCCCGCAAATTCGTAAGACTCCTTTTTGCTTCTCGCCTCTTCTTCGTCAACCATCCCCTTCGTGAATGTCAGAATCTTCGCCAGCAGTTCTTCATTGCTATAGGCATAGCCGCCTTCCTTGACGGGGTTGATAATCTGGAAAGTGTCGAGTCCCTCGTCGAGCACCATCGCGTCGTCGCAGCCGAAGTAGTCGAACATGACGCGCGTGATACCTTCGAGAGTGTTTCCTATCCCTCCCGACAATCCGCCCGACGACAGACAGACGATTTCTTTAACGCCGGATTCGTTCGCCTTCAAGCCGAGCACGCCGAAGGGATAGACGTTGAAGGGGAAGAAGACTTCGACCTTTTCGCGGTAGATGTCGTCCGTATATTTGCGGAACTGGCCGCGCCGCGTGGGCGACTCTTCCGTCTCCTTGAACCGCTCTCTAATCAGCGTCTCGCGCAGGGTTTCCCATCTCACCCCGACAGAATTTTTGATGTCCAAATCGATGACGACCGGAGAGAGCAGCGCCGCGCGTCTCTCGTTGAGATTACAAAAAAGCTGGTACTCGCCGAAATTTATCGTCGTCACCGTTTTCCGTTCATAAGACCCTTCGGCTTTCACGGTCGGCAGATTGAAGATGTGTCGCACGTCCTGAAATTTGTCTGCTGCGCTCGACAGAGGCAGTTCGACCTTCTTGACGATGATGGGCTTCCCCGAAAGCGCAAACTCTATCAGGGGAGCGATATTTTTCTGCCGCTTGTATCTGGACAACTGCTTCAGCACCTTCTCGTAATCATCAGCCACTTTGGGTTCGGCCAGTTTAATCCAGACGTTGTGCCCGACAGGTTTGAGCATGAGGTCTAGAAACTCATACTTGACGCCGGTTCTTCTCGCCACCGCATCGTCCCATTTGACGAAGCATCGGTAAATCCGATTGCTAATCGGCTCTCTCTGCGACAAGGCGCACAGCACATTCTTGCCATTGTCGATATGCGATTTCCTGATGTATGCGATGTGCCAGGGGTTCATCGTCAGGTCGCCGTTGCTCAAGACACCTATCACGCGCCACTCTGCGCCTCGCTTCTCAATAAACTTTTTCAGATGGTGATAGAGCGTCCACGTCCCGACGCGCTGCACGATGGCGTTAGTCGTATGCCCTAAATCATCTCTGGGCTGTAAATTCCGCGCGAAGCAGACGGAATCGACCGAGTGCGGGTCGGCCATTCTGGGCAGTGTGATTCCGTCGCGGTCAATGCCCGGCCCCTGCTCGAAGCCGGGACTGACGGAGAGGAATAAGTCCACATCCTTGCCGGCGATTTTCAGATACCCCGTGCTGAATTTGCCGCTGCTTTTGATGTCCACTTGCTTATCCTCCTCGGCTGCCGTCTGTCAGGTGGTTTACGTTTTGACGTGTGCGCGGCCGCTCTTAAGAAGGCGAGAGATGCTGTGAGGCCGACGAGAGCGACCCAATCACCGGCGGAGAAACAATGGCGAGGTGCGCGTATATTTCTATTCCCGCCCGGTGTCTATGTCAATACCTGAATCAAACCGTCGCGCGCGTGGCGATTCAAGACGCATCGCGGGAAGTATCTTGAGAAGCCGCCTCCCCGGTCGTCGGTTTCAATGAGTTGTTAGATGCGGCTGCTCAAGTACCCTGAGACGTGTTGAAGAGCGGGTCGGTATCTTTAGCTGCCGCGCACTTCGGAGAGTCCTTTGATAAGGAGAAAGACGATGCGGTCTAAGTCGGGCGTGATAAAGAGTTCTTCGTTTTCGTCGGCGGTCAGACCGTTGTTCAGGTCTGTGACGCTGGCGCGAAGGAATTCGCCGACGACCTCTTCGTAGTTGATAGGCCGCTCGCCGATGTCCGCATCGTGTTCATGTTGCAGATAGGACGCTTCGAGTTCCGCAAAGGGAACGCGCGCCTGCTGCTCGCTGCCGTCGGCCGCCTGATAGATGGCGAGGCGCGGATTGTTCATCTGGAAATCGCGCGTCAGGGCTTCGCCGACCCGTTTCTCTCGTATGGCTTCTATCAAGAGGCGCGTGCAGCCGCCGTAAGCGCCGATGAGATAAAGCGGTTTGCGTGCGCGCAGATACAGGTAAGCCTCCTCCAAGACGCCCGGATATTTCCCCTGATGTCCGCTTACGCGGCCTCCCATCAGAACGCGCGCATCTGTCTCCTCCGTCATCGCCTCGCGCATCGCGGTTAAGCAGCGAGACCTGATGTAACGGTTCGACGGCGAATCGTCGGGCACGGGGCGGCGTGCGCCCTTTTGCAGACCGAAGCGCGCCGCGAGATTCTGCGGCAGAGGCTTTTCAAATTGCGCCAACTCTAAAAGCGACGCCTCCTCGTTTCTGGATAACTCGGCGGCGAAGTGATAGGCCAGATAGTTCTTGATTCTTTGGAGCGGCGGGCGCTGCGTGTCCTTGTAGGCATAGACCAACTGAAACAGTTGACGTGTGAAGCCATACTGCTCGCGTCTGCGCAGGTCGCCGCCGTAGGCGATGATGCCGCCGCGACAGAGGAGGTGGCGTGCAATCTCAATCATCGCCGCCAGAAGATGTATGTGCGACTGCCCGGAGTCGAGAGCGTTGTCGGATTCCGAGAGTGAGAGCGCGACCTTCAGCCCGTCGAGAGACTTGCCCTCGGCGGTCGCGGGCGTCATGAAAGACAGGTGCGGAAAGAGATGAGACAGCACCTCAAGTTCGAGCGCGCCCAGAGGCGGGTCTGGATACAGGACGTGCTCTGAGCGCGCGTTGCTTGAAGGCGCGGCCGCCGCTTCATGTGCTGACAGGACGCGGCTCTTTCTTTCGAGCATCGCGCCGTCAATCGGCTCCGGCGGGCGAAAGAGAGTGAAACGCGTGTGCGGGATAATCCCCGCATCAGACAGCGATTGAAAACGGCCTTCGGTGTAGAGCTTGCGTAAGTACTCGCGCACGGCGGCGATGATAATTTCCGCAGAGTTGGTCTCGGTTCTGACGATGGTGCGGACGTTGCCGAGATAGGGAAAGCTGCGTTCTTCGCCGGACTTCACGCCGAGCACGACGATGATTGGCCGGAGGTGTTCTTTGGCCGTGATGAGTTCGATGTTGCACCAAGGGCGCGAGCCGTATTCATCTGACTGCCATGCGAGGACGGCGGAGCGTCTGATGTTGTGGCGAATCTCCTCCGTGAAGTCGTAGCCGGCGGCGATGTCCACGCGGTCGAAGAAGGTATCAATCGGCGTCATCTCGACGAGAGATTTCAACTCTATCGCTTTGTCTTCGGCATCTCGTTTGGCATGACTGATGAACAGTCTCGGCGGCTCCATGCTCAATTGGTCGGCATCGTCGCCGCCGCGCGGGCGTTGCTGCAAGAGACGACAGGTTTCCGCCGCGAACTTCATGCGAATCGTCGCTTCCCTCTGGGTCTCGTCTGCCGGGAGAGAAATCTGCTGCGTGTTTCCGAGTCGCAGAGTGCCGGACTGAGGCCAGACGAAGGCGAGGATGCGCGCGTTGCCCGCTGCTGTGGCGGCCTCAGCCAACTTGCCCGCGTAAGTTTGATATGCCTCGTCCAAGACCATCGCGCTATCGACGAAGAAGACCAAGACGTTATAGGTCGCCGCCGACAAATCAATCGGGGCGGGCGCGATTCCTTCGGCAGACGACGTGCGAAAGTAGATAGGGACGCCGATGGCGGGCGACATCGGGTGTTCCGGGTCGCGGCAAAACTCACGATAGAGTTTCTCTGCCAGCGCCTCGCCGCCTTCGCCTGCGTGAGAGAAATCAGGATGCCAGACGATATGGACGTTGAGAAATTGGCGATAGGAAGTTGACGACCTGCTCATACAGTCTCCCGCAAAGTGTGGGAGAGTATAACTCAAACGCCCGCGCGGAGGTCTTGAAGCGGAGAGATGCAGCATCCTCAAACTTTTCCGCAGCGCGCTTCAGGGACGCGTCTTGCCGGAAATTCCGACGTGATAACGCATGATGCTTGGACGTCGCGGGTTGGGGCTGGGGAAGAAGGGAAAGCCGCGTTCGTGATGTAGAGATTCTTCTTGTCTGCGCCGACACCGAAGGCCGTCGAGACCGTCGGCAGCCGTCAGCAACACTTCGATACTTCCGTCCCCGACATGTAACGCGCATTTGACGCCTTGCAGGCTCATTTTTTGTCGGCTTTTTTTAAGACGATTCGTGAGGTCTCCGCACGTCGCAGCGTATAATTCTGAGCATCTGTCGCACGGACGCAGGAGGAGAAGGAGAATGAAACGTTTCGTCTTCGCTTTACTGTTGGGTATGACGCCGCTCCTGTCGTCTGCCGCGCAGACGCAAGCTGTCAGTCCCGTCGGCAAGTACCGGCGCGCCAACGAACAGCGCATCCTGCGTGAGTTCGTTGAACTGCTTTCGCTGCCCAACGTCGCCTCCGACCGCGAGAATATCCGCCGCAACGCTGCCCATATCGTCCAGATGATGCGTGCGCGCAGACTCAATCCGCGTCTGCTCGAAGCCGCGCGCGAGGGCGTCCCCCCCGCCGTCTACGGAGAATGGAAGGTTCCCGGCGCGTCGAAGACCATCATCTTCTACGCGCATTACGACGGGCAGCCGACCGACCCGGCCAAATGGACAGGGACGCAACCATGGCAGCCCGCCCTACGCGATGCGCCATTCGAGACCGGCGGCAAACTCTTGCCGATGCCCGCCGACGGCGAACCCATCAACCCCGAATGGCGTCTCTACGCGCGCTCGTCCTCAGACGATAAGGCAGGCGTGATGGCTATCCTCACGGCCGTCGATGCGTTGCGCGCACAAGGCCTTGCGCCGACCGTCAATCTCAAATTTTTCTTCGAGGGCGAAGAGGAAGCAGGCTCCCCCAACCTCGTCGAGATATTGTCTCGCCATAAGGAGTTGCTCACCTCCGACGCGTGGATTATCTGCGACGGGCCTGTCCATCAATCAGGGCGCAAGCAGGTCGTCTTCGGTGTGCGCGGCGATACGAACGTGGACGTGACGGTCTACGGCGCGAAGCGTCCGCTACACAGCGGCCACTATGGTAATTGGTCTCCCAATCCGGCGATGCTGCTCTCTCGTCTGCTCGCCTCGATGAAAGACGACGCGGGGCGCGTGACGATTCAAGGATGGTACGACGATGTCGAACCGCTCGGCGAAGCAGAGCGCCGCGCCATCATGGAAGCGCCTGCCTACGACGAACAACTGCGCCGCGAACTCGGCATCGCGCGGGCGGAAGGCGGAGGTAAGCCCCTCCTCGAACTCATCAACCAGCCCTCGCTCAACATCAACGGCCTGACGAGCGCGGAGACCGGCGCGCTCTCGCGCAATGTCATCCCGACCACCGCCACCGCCGCGCTCGACCTACGTCTGGTGCGCGGCAACGACTATCGCCGTCAGGTCGAACGGCTCATCGCACATATCCGGCGACAGGGCTTTTATGTCATCGACCGTGAACCGACCGACGCCGAACGGCTCGCGCATCCGCTCATCGCCAGAGTGATGCACCGCCCCGGCGGCTACAACGCAGAGCGCACGCCGATGGACTTGCCCATCTCGCAGAGCGTGTTGGCAGCCGTGCAAGCGACCTCCGCTCAACCCGTCGTGCGCCTGCCGACGCTCGGCGGCAGCCTTCCCCTCTCGCTCATCCGCGAGACTCTCGGCGCGCACACCATCACCGTCCCTATCGCCAACCACGATAACAACCAACACGCCGAGAACGAGAACATACGCCTGCAAAACCTCTGGGACGGCATCGAAATCATGGCCTCGCTGATGACGATGAGATAAACCGTCCGCCCGCAGTCCATCCCTGACTCACGGCCGTCTGCCTCACAGCCCCTCACGTTCGGTCGGCCGTGAAATATTCAGAAACGTTTTCTCAAACTCACGCATTTATCTACAGAACTGCACGGTTGATTGAATACCGGGCAGTCTCATCGCGTTTCGGGTGCTGATTCGGCGCGACACCGAATAGCTTGCCGACATCGTGACGACACTCTCTGAGAAGAATGACAAAGGAATAAGTGATGAGCACAGCACTATTCAGCGACGACGTAATTTTCCTGCAAAGACTATTGAAGTCGGCGGGTCTCTACACGGACATCATAGACGGCGATTGGGGGCCTAATACGGATGCCGCCGTCACCGCCTTCGAGACGCGCTCCGCGCAGATAGCCGGCTCCATCGGCACTTTCGACCCTCGCACAGAGAGAAACATTCAGACGTTGCATCTTCGTGCGCAGGAGGCCGCGCGGAGGTTTATGAACGCTGTCGATGGCGAACTCGGCAACAACATCACGGTGCGCATCATCTCCGGGACTCGTACTTACGCGGAGCAGAATGAGCTTTTCCGCAAGGGGCGTTTCGGCAACCCGCCGCCGAGAGTGACGAACGCGCGCGGCGGGCAGAGTAACCACAACTTCGGGATTGCGTGGGATATCGGCATCTTCCGCGCCGGAGCGTACTTGCCGGACTCGCCTCTCTACGACACGGCCGCGCAGATAGCTATGGCCGCAGGCATTATCGGGCTGGAATGGGGCGGCAACTGGACGAGTTTCAGAGACCGCCCACACTACCAAATGGCGACCAACCTCTCAATTACGGAGGTTCGAGACAGGTTCGAGGATGGTCAGCCTTACCTCACATAGCGTTCGGCGAAATTCAGAAAATATCGGATACGCGAGGTGTCTATGACTGGGGATTTAGAACCGCTAAAGGATGATGCTGCTAACGAAAATCCGGGTGCCCTTGACGCGGGCGGTGCAACACCGCCGAAACCCACAGAAGTTATCCCACCGACGTTTTGCTTCAGCGAGGCCAGTTATCGCGTCAACAAAGACGAGAGCGCGAGCGCGGTCATCGCCGTCATCCGAAAAGGCAATCTCGATGCAGAGGCCAGCGTCGGCTATTCTACAGAGGACGCCACAGCACTGGCCGTGACTCATTACACACCTGCAAGCGGGACGCTTAACTTCCTGAAAGGCGAGAGCCGCAAGCAGTTCACCGTGCAAATCAAAGAGGACGCGCCGGGTCGGAGCGCGTACTTCAATTTGAAGCTTGAGAACCCGACCGGCGCTCAGCTAGGGAGTCCGAGCGAAGCGGTGCTGACCATCATGTCAGGCGACATGTACAGGAAGCACACCATGAATCCTCTGCTTCGCGTCTTCAACGACCGGCTCAGTCAAAGGGTCATCAAACACGTCCTATTGGTGCTCGCGCTGATAGGAGGAACGCACCTGCTGAGTGAGTACATCACCAACAAAGCCGAGACGTACTCAACCAAATGGAGCGGACATTTGACGCCGAAGTCCGTGCCGGAGCTTTTCTTCCCCGCCAATAGCGTCATCGCTGCGGCCGAGCAACAGCGGCGGCTACAGGAACAGGTCGCGCGCATCAGGGAACGTCTGGCGCTCCACCTCGACGTGATGAACTTTTACTACACGCGCTACTACATGGCTATCATCACGTTCTCTATCGCGGCAGGGGTGGCAGGCATCATTCTGGTTCTGATTAGCAAGCGCGGATGGGAGCAGACAAACGAGTACGTCATTACATCCTTTCTCGTAATGGCGGCGGCGTCCGTCTTCTACGGAGCTTTTCCCGGCGTGTTTCAACAGGAGCAGAACATTGTCGACAACAAGGTGCTCTACCTCAAGTACCTCGCATTGGAGAACGAGGTCTTCAGCTACGCCGTGACGGGCGAGGCGCTGAACTACGACGCGACCCGGAAAGACTTGGAGACATCGAAGACCGCTTCGACCTCATTGCAGACCGGGCAGGCAACGTCAATACAGTCAGCAGTGCAGACCACGCGTCAGAGCGTTGAGACGACGCAGACGCAGAAGCCGCAGTCTACTATCAACGGCTTGGGGATAGCTGTCAGGCCGCCCGACTTCATTCACTACATCGACCTACAGTTGGCGCAGGATAACATCGCCATCGGGTTCGACTATAAACAGATACCCAACTACAAGAACGCCTTCGATACCAACAAGTAGTCATCAAAGCAAACACCTGTCCTGACGAACCGGGCAGGGTTCTTCCCTCATTCCCTATCCACGCCTCGACCCGCCCTCTCCTAACTGCTCAGACGAGTTCATCTCACATCTCGAAGAGCGTCGGCACGAAAGTCCCGACGCTCTTCTTGCCCATCGGAGGGGAGTTTTGTTTCCTCGCTGACGCCGTGTTAGTTAGTCTGTTAACATTGAGAAAGGTTCGACCTGCTGATAAGCGTAAACACTTGTGCGTCCTAATGAACGTCGCACAATGCAGGTTTTGAACGCACGAAATATGCGTCAAGAGGATTTTGCGCGGTTTCTGGAATGTCTCTCGCCTGACCCGCAGGAAGCGGGTCTCCGCTATATACGTCTGCATAAGAAGTACATCGGCTTTTTCAGCATGAAGGGAGTGAGCGACCCGGAGAGTGCTGCTGACGAGACTATTGAACGCGCAGCAGTCAAAATCAATGCCGGGACGCAGGTGACCGATGTCGAGGCGTTCTGCACCGGCATTGCTCGTAACGTCGCCAGAGAAAGATGGCGACGCGAGCAACGCGAAGGTTCGACCTTTACGCTCTTTGTCGAAAACCTCGCCAACAACTCCGACGAGGAGATAGAAAGAATCCAACTCATCCTCAAACCCTGTTTCGCTCAACTGAGCGACGAAGAACAGGAATTGCTGCGGCGTTACTGTCAAGTTCTACACGGCCGCGCGCGCGCCGAACATCGCCGCCAGATGGCCGATGAGATGAAGACCACAGTGCTGGCCTTGCGCATGCGTGTCACGCGTTTGCGAAGCACTTTAACAGACTGTGTCAGGAAGCGTTCGGGCGAGGTTTAAGGTCACTTTGACCCGTAGCGAATCCGGGATTCGGGACATATGTGGTAGGGAGATGCAAAAATAATTTTGCAGCGGTTTCCGTCAATCAAGGAGTTTCATTAGAGAATGACTGAAGAACGCATAGTTGCATATCTCCTGGAAGAGCTGCCCGAAGAAGAGTTACAGCGATTTGAGGATGAATGTTTGTCGCAGGAGAGTTGGCCGGTCGAGATTAGTCTGGTCGAAGAAGACTTAATCGACGATTATCTGCGCGGAAGGTTGACGCCGGAACAACGCCTCCACTTTGAACGAAACTATCTGGTTACCTCCGCCCGCATGGAGCGCGTCAGGCACGCCGCCGCTCTCTTACGCCACGTTGACCAACATCAGCCCGTCCCTTCGACAGAAGCTGACGCGCGGCCGAACGAAACGTGGGTCGGACGCTTGCGTGCGCTTTTTGCGACGCGGAGATGGGCGCTCGCAGTCGCCGTCGCGCTGGTCATAATGGTGGTGCTCCCCGTTGCGTGGTGGGTCTTTCGCGAACGCACCTTTACTCCCCGCACCATCGCTACGTTGACGCTCAGCGCCGGCCGGAGCGACCGCGCCGGAGGCACTCAACCGGGTCGAATCTCGCTGACAGACGAGACCGATGCGCTGAAGATTTCCTTAACTTTACCAGAGGCCCCTGCGCGTGCTGTGAATTATCGCGTCCGGCTGGAAGATGACATTGGACAGGTTAAGACTGCGGAGATAACAGGGCACGACGCTCGCTCAGTTTCGGTGCTCATCCCGGCTTCTCAACTCAATCGCGGGGCATACGTTTTGAATCTCTCTGCGGTCGAAACCGACGGTACAGAGCGTCGCATCGGAAACTATTTCTTCAACGTCGAGTAGTTCTTCAACGTCGAGTAGCCGGATTTCCTCTCACGCCGTTCTTGATTTACGCCTGCGATAACCCCACGCGGCGGCCACCGACAACAGCAGCAACGTCCCGCCCGCTGCAATCTCAAAGGACGACGCGGTAGCGACGACGACGGGCGCAGGGTTAATCGCTTGTCTGTATTCACCCTGCAAGGTGAACGCAGCCCAGTAGTAAGGCGAGCGCCAGTGCGGGTTGAGGCGGATGCTGTTCTGCGCCGCACGCAGAGCCTGCGCAGGGGGCATCCGCTCCGTCAGCAAGTTGACGTAGAACTGCTTCATCAACTCTGTCGTGGCCTCGTCCTCCACCTTCCACAGACTCGCCACTACGCTCGACGCACCGGCGTACATGAACCCGCGCGTGAGACTGAGCAGACCTTCGCCGCGCACGTCTTTGCCGAGACCCGTGCGGCACGCGCTGAGGACGACGAGGTTGACCGGCGCGTGCAGCGTGTAAACGTCTTGCAGCCCGACGAACCCTTCCTGCGCCTGTCCCCTGTTGTCGAACGTGGAGAGCATGAGACCGGAATTTTCGGGACGCTTGGGGTCGAGCAGGCCATGCGTGGCGATATGGAGAATTGCGTATTGCGTCAAGTCCGTCTCAATCAAACGCGCGCGCGTGGCATCGTACTCTTCTGCCAAGAAGGTTTCGCCCTCACCGACCACGTCGCGCAGGTGTGCGAGTTCGCGCTTGGCGTAAAAGAGTGGTTGGAGGTTGGCCGTGTCGAGAGAGTCGCCTTTAATCTCGATGTCGCGCGCGGCCTGCTGCCAACGCTCCGCCGCCAGCGGTCGCAGAGCCGCCAGTTGGTCGTCGCTCGCACCTGTCCGCCGCGTGTCGCGCGGCTCGAATCTGGGATTGCCGAAAGCGGCCAGCACCTTCTGTGCGGGCTGGCGCTGTGCGGCTTCCTGCCGCAACTCTCCGAGGATGGAGGCCGACGGGGCATTGATGATTTCGTGATGCGCAACAAGCGGTTCACCGTCGGCTGTCGGCGCAGGCAAGACTTGGAAGGGGATGTAGTTAAGCGCGCCGTCGGCGACGATGATGAGTTGTCGCCTGTTCAGTTCCGAAGCTACGGGCGATAAGACCATCTGCCCCAGTTCTCGCGTCGCAGAGGCCAACTCGCTCTCAGTAGTCGCGCCGGGAGGCGACGACAGCAGTTGATAAACTTTCTGCGCTGCTTCGTCGAGATGCTTCTCTGCGGGCAGTTCGTAGCTCTTGAAGTTGTCGCGCGTGACGACCCACACGTAGCTCTTTTCTGCGCCGAGGCTGTATTCCAGAAGCACTGTCTGGTCGTCTGCGATGACCTGCTCCTGAATCCGCTTCAAGTTCCATGCCGTCGGCCATATCAACTGCTCGAAGGCCGGATGGCTTGCGCGGATGGTTTTGATGACCTGTTTATACTCGGCGTCCAAGCCCGCTATCTCTGCTTTCAGTTGCGCCAACTCTTTCTTCTTATCCGCCTTGGCTAACAGCGCGATTCTCTGGTCTTCTTTCACGCGGAGCGATTGTCGGAGCATCTTTTCGCGCGCCGCAACCTCACGGTCGAGGCCGGGGACGAGGTTGGTCTGCGTGGCGTGCAACAACTGCGCGAGCGAACGCGCACGCGCCAACTCGCTCATCTCGAAAGCAATCTCGTCGAAGCCACGCGCCGGTTGCGCCTCGTTCCGACGCATCAGACATTCGACGTATCTCTCGTAACGCTCGTAGACGGTGGCGGAGAAAGCCGCCGTCAAATCGCTGCTCGTCGGGACACGACGAATGTCCTCTGTGGCTTCGACGGACTGCCGCAAATAGTCTTCCGCCGTGTCGTAGTTCTTGCGCTTCAACTCCAATTTCCCTAGCGCGTAAGAGACGGCTGCCTGATTGATGCGGTCGGACAATCTCGTAAAGGTCGCCAACGCTCTCCTGTAATACCGCCGCGCATACCTGAGTTGTCCTTGCTGCTCGGAGATTTGCCCCATCAGAGCTTGCACGCGCGCCACTTCCATCGGATTGACGGCGCGCCGGTAGATGTCCAGAGCGGTCTGCAAGTTCTGACGTGCGAGGGCATAGTCTCCGGTCTCAATGTGAATTCGACCGAGGTATTCATAGCACTGTGCTTCAAGCGGGTCGTCATCGACGGCGTCGAGCGCCTGCTGGAAGTGCGTGACGGCCTCGACGTAATTTTTAGAAAGATAGTGGGTCACGCCTAAGCCCCATGTCGCGTAGGCTATCGCGTTCGGGTCTTCCGTTCGGTTGTAATAATCGAGCGCCCGCTGGTAATGCGTGACGCCGATTTCTGGCAGGCCGTTACCGATGAAGGCCTCAGCCAGTCCGGCGGCGATTCGTCCCATCTGGTACGGCTCGGCTCTTTCGTCGATGAGGCTCTCGGCTTGATTGAGCAAAGAGATACTGTTCGTCCATTCACCTTTACGCAGTTCGATGAAGGCGAGCGTGATTAAGGCTGCGGCCTGCGACGTGGGACTATTCAACTCGCGCCACAACCCCAACGCGCGCTCGTAATGCTGCGTGGCTTCGGGCAGTACGTTCAGTGCCATGTGATACTGACCGAGTCTGGCGTAGGTGCGTGCGAGTCCGGCTTTGTCGTCCAACGACTGCCAGAGCGTGAGAGCTTCTTGCGCCGTCTGCACTGCGAGAGAATGGTTATAGAAATTCTGCTGGGTGCTCAGCGTGAGCAGGGCTTGCGCTTGTCCGAGGGTGTAGCTGGCCTGCCTGCTCAACGCGGCGGCTCTGCGCAGCAACCTCCCTGCACGCGCCTTCTTCTTCAGGTGCATATAGGCCTCGCCCAGTCCGTTGAGGCTGTCAACCTCCGCGTCCGGTGAGGGCGCACGTCTGAGAAAAGCCAATGCACGGTAATAGCTGTCGAGCGCGCTCTGCGGCGCGCTCATCATTAAATGGAGACGGCCCGCGCGGTTTAGTGCGCGAGCCGCCTCCACCGTTTCGTCTACGCTCAGGAAGAGGCGCACGGCATCTTCCAGCATTCGGAGAGATTCCTGCCGCTCTTCGACGCTCGCTGCGTTGTCATTGGCGGCAGACGCGAGTCGCCGAGCAGACTCCCTCGCATCTACCGCTTCCTGACCATACACGCATGGCACTAACCAGAGCAGCAGCGCCGTCAGGGTCAAAACTTTTCGCGGCACCTCCCTGCGACTCACAACTCAACCTCCTGACGAAACGTTTTCCTTACTAAGCCCCTCCCCTCGCCCGACTCGGTCGAATACTGCATCTCCTCATGGAGTAGGCGTGACACTAGAGGCGCTGGCTTTCGGTGTTGTCCTTTTCCACTGACATGGACGCCTGCGCAAAAACGGGGGGTGATTCTTGAGAGACGGGTATCCGTAGCCATCGCCGGTAGTGGAATGCGACCCCGGCTTCTCCGTCTGGTCAAGCGTGGCTGACTGTCCAGCCTCTCTTAATCCGAGGTAGGCGAATTCTTCCATCATTGCCTTCTCGATAGTCGGAGCCGGGATGTGCCCGCCGCTCTCTTCCTCTACGCGTGTTGGACGTTCGGTGCGCTCGAAGTATTCCAACAGGAAATCGAGCCAAGACTCACCCATTGCATAGTGCTGCACAAATTTGTAGTTCTCGTACTGATTCAGGAATTCAACCCGAATCGGCTGAGACCAGGGGAAGAAAACGGACACACCATGCGAGTACTGAGACCAAGGCCCCGTATAACCCGCGCGGACGATGAACCGTTTCTTTTCCTCTTTCATTTCTACCGCGTCATCATCATCATCCTTCTTCCCCTCGCTTCTTATCTCAGTCTCTTTTTCGAGCGCAGTCATCATGGCTTTGCACGCGGCGTCTAGCTTGACCAACTGCGAGGGGTGTTGCGGTGTGTTGCCCGCCTCGTCGGACAGTCTCCTTCGAAGACAGAAGCAGAAGTCATGGAGGTCTGTGTAGTTCTCCTGCCAGTGGCTTTGCGCATCCCAGTGCGCCAGCACGATGCGCTCTGTAGTCCATGTGTCTCCGGAGCGTAGAGCTTCTATGAGCGCCAACGATAAGGTGCGAACCTGCTCTTTGACCTCAGCCATACAGTTCAAGTCGCACAGGCACAGGTCGGATGAATAACCGGCCACCAGAAAGTCGTAGCTGTTGAAATGACAGTAGGAGGCAATCTTGGTGAGCATCTTCCTGACCTGGTTTCTCCCTGTGACCGGGTGGTTGAACGCGACTTTCCTCTTCAGGTCATTAAGGACGCGCATGATGACTTGGCGGTATGACCAACTGCCGACGAAGGACGGGCCTTGTGAGGCGAGCATGTAGTTGAACGTGCCCTCAAGCTCGTAAGCCACCTCCAACGAACTCATCGAGCAGCTATGAAAACCGACTAACTGGAACTCGGCATCGGGAACGACTTCCTCGGCGCACGTCTTGAATTTCTCTAACACCTCACGAAGGCCCTTCAGCGTCAACGAATTCTCATCAGCGTGCTCGTCATACAGGAAGATGTCGTTGCCCACGACGACGCCGTGACCGAGAATGAAGAGCATGTAATGACGAGCCGGGTATTCTCTGGCACAGAAGTTCAGGAAATTCTGCAAAGAGACTTTGGGCGATGGCTCTTTAGCGTTGTACTTCCTTTTCGCTTTATACGCCGGTTTCGGCTGTTTGTAGGATATTCCTTCCTCTCTAGCAAGCTCTTCTTCGACCCTCTCTCTGATTGGCTTACCGTTCGCGTCCTCCTCGTCTCTCCATAGCTTGTCTTCCATGACATTCCAGGTGTAAGGGTCGTTGGGATGGTAACCAAGGTAGCCGATTTTGTAATTTATTAGCGCCTCCTTTTTTTGTTCGGCAGTAGCATCTGTGCCCAGAGTTTCCACGTCTTGTAGC
The DNA here is from genome assembly GCA_035942915.1 of Pyrinomonadaceae bacterium. GTDB lineage: Bacteria > Acidobacteriota > Blastocatellia > Pyrinomonadales > Pyrinomonadaceae > DASZCR01. The sequence continues at coordinate 41,230 of DASZCR010000172.1, forward strand.
TTCTTGTCGGAACGCAGTTGAGCTTTGAGTTTGTTGATACGGTTAATGTCGAAGATGTGTGTGGACGCGTTCTCCGGGTGCGGGTCGAATTGCACGATGACGTTGGCGTCAGGATGAAATCCGGCCTGCTTGATAGATTTGAGTTGCGAGACGATTTCCGGTCCGAGCGGGTTGTCGCTCGCAAAATAAAACATGATAGTCCATTCCCTTACCTCTCTCGTCATCACTGGCCTCCTTCCTTATCCGATACTTAAATTTCAGACTCAGACTCTCCCTTGGGCGCACCTATCGAAACATTCCCGCTCAAACTTTGAATGGTTCGATATCTACCTTTAATGTCTTAACGCACCGAAATGTAACGGGCTTGAAGGGACAACGAATCTTCGCTGAAGTTTAAGTAACGAAACCGCTCGCCCCGGCCGCTTCGGCTGTCATCTCCAATCCGGACTTTTCCGACTTCAGGAACACTCGCTGCTGAAGACTGAACCTCTGCGACGGCAGGAAGAAGATTGATTTGCGGCGTGTCGGGAGGTATCGAAGCCTGTGAGAAACGTAATAAAGATTGACCCTGAGAATGGTTCGAGAGGCTAGAAGGAGCTATCTTCTCGAATAGAGATGACGCCCTGTGATGATTGAACCCTGAAACCTTATCGTCGAAACGGACAGCAATCTATGCCAATAATTCCGCACCCGTCAACACATATTTTCCGACACCGCGCGAGCTAATCGACTGAGCCTTGTCCCACCCGTCCGGCTCTCAGGATTTTTCCGTCTTGAACCGATAAAATTATTGACCTGTTTGTTTTTAGTCAATATAGTACGCGAAAGTACCACGAGATAGGACGAGATATAAGGAGAGATTTAGGACGAAATAGCTTTCCCGGAGGAGTGATTAAATTGGCAACCCCGGAATATATGACCGTGACGGAGGCATGTGAATATCTGGAAGTATCGTCTGATACCTTCCGGCGAATCGCACGCGATCTTAATCTGGCGACGGTCGCTGACCCCACGGACGCGCGCGTGAAACTCTACAGTCGGTCGGCCATAGCGGCGCTCAAACAGCGCCCGATGGAGATTTCGACGCGCCATAAAGTCATTACTATCAGCAATAACAAGGGAGGCGTGGGTAAAACGACGACCGCCATCTCGCTCGCCGCAGAGGCAGCCGCCAACGGTGAACGCGTCCTTCTCTTAGACGCCGCGCCTCAAGCTTCGGCCACCAATGCGTTGCTCACAGACGGGCGAAACGACGACAGCGAGCAGGGCACACTCGTCTCATGGCTCAAAGGCGACGCCAACTTCCAAGACCTCATCACGCCCATCAAATTCGACGGTTTAGAGTTCGACTTCATCAGGAGCAGCTCGAAAAACGATAACATTGACCGCTCTAATCCCCTCGAAACTGTGACCGCGCTTCAGGAACAGTTCCATCTCTGGGACGACTCTCCATACGACTACGTCTTTATCGACACAGACCCCTCATTCGGCACGCTCGTTTCTATGGCTCAGGTCGGCAGCCATTTTGTCTTGTGTCCCGTAAATGCTGACGTGATGAGCGTTAACGGCACGATGCAACTAACGCGGCAACTCCAACGCGCCCGTATCATTACCAAGACGCGCTTCCCTGCACTGCTCGGTTTCTTCCTGACGCGATATGACGCCCGGAAGCGTATGTGCCGCGAGGCGGAAGAATTTCTCCGCTCCGCCTATCCGAACATGGTGTTTGAAGCCATCGTGCCGGAAAACGTCCGTGTGGCCGAGAGCGCAGGCTATCACGCCCCTGTGCGACTGACTGCGCCGGACTCCGCCGGTGCACAGGCGTACAAGAAGCTTTGGAAGGAGGTGCGTGAGCGTGTCGAAAGAGCAGTCACCGCCGGTGCGTAAGATTATCCCTTACAAAAAGGGCGGGCCCCGCAAGTCACCTTTCGCAGAGATGGCCTTCCAGTTCAGCGGCACGGCGCTCGACGTGGCTATCCAACAGCGCGAGCAAGGTCAGGAAGAGGAGAAGACGTCTGCCAAGCCATCTGCCCAAGACCCGTCAGCAGACGCGCCCGCCTTTTCCGAAACAGCTGACCAGGAAATTGATGCCCCCAATGAAGTTGCTAACGCGCCCGCAGAGCCGCGACATCAACTCACCAAAGTCGAAGAGCAGTTCCCTTCTGTCTCCGCGACAACCATTCCCAAGCCTGAGATTCGTCCGAGAAAGCAACCGGCGAGGGGTGTCCGCATCCTGTCTGACAAGAAAAGCAGGATGGCCTCTCCCGAAGTGATGCCGCCTCGTCTTGAAGCCTTCATGGCACGCTGGCGACCATTTCTCACCGAAACCCAGATTGGTATCTGCACATACATCTATGACAACTCAATCGCCATTGGCGAGGAATACTGTTTCACCTCGACGGCCAAGTTGATGTCGGCCGTCTCCAAAACGGAACGACAGATTAAAACCGTTCTTAACCAACTTCTGGACTGGGGCTTTCTTGCAAAAGGTGAAACTATCGTCAACGCTCCCCGTGAAAAACGCGGCACTTATTACAAGCTGCTCGTAGATAAAACTTGACCGCCGCTCCCTTCTTTCCCTTTATTATCAAAGATTAGCGTCTTGGACTACGGGGGTAGTCAAAACTACCCCCGTACAATCTACTACCCCCGTAGTCTAGACTACCCCGGTAGCAGAAACTACCCCCGTACAATTTACTACCCCGGTAACGAAAACTACCCCTGTAGAAAAAATTTCATCTGTACAAGATTTATAAAATCCTTATAGTGCCCACTTTGTAGAGGAATGGAAGGCTTAGCCCGCCGCGTGTAGGCTGGGTCATTTGGGTAGAGCGGAGTAGGGCAGGCCAAAACAAATCGACCTGAAGCGTCGAAGTTTAGCGACCAAACGCTTCAGGTCAATCAATAACTCGCTTGGCGGCGAGTGGGTATATTTGTGTCTTCCCGGAGACACACTATACGCGGCTGAATTGTCGCTGTCAAGTCTTTTGTTTGCAGAGGTTTGACTATGAACGTGCAACCACTTGAGGCTCCGCGATTCGTGCGCCGGACAGAATTGGGCCCGAATGAATACCGCAAAAACTTCCGCCAGATTGATGGCGATGTGATTTCGGCCGTCACCTCGCCGGAGGCCGACCGCGTGACTACCTTGATGAGTAAGATTTATCTGCGACTCTTGCACACGCCTATTGAATTCAGAGAGAGGGACGGCGTTTTGCGTTTCGAGGCGGTGATGCGCGACGAGAGACACGTCAAGGCGTGGGACGTGCTGTGCGAAGTTCTCGGCGTTGCTTCGGCCACAGCCAGCAAGGCTCTGCGATGGATGCATGCGCAGGGAATTATCGGCTATTTCGCAGGCAAGAACGGAGTCGGTATCCGCATCTTCCTCAACCGTGCGACTAGTTCTATCGGAACGAGGACGGCAGGACAAAAAATTGCGGCAGGACAAAAAATTTTGGAGTTTTCCCATGCTTCATCCGTTGAGTCTCGTGCTTCACGAAATGAAGCAGCCTTTAATGACAGCTTCGCTGTTTTAGAAGTTTCAGATACAGATTTAAATCCGCGCGCGCCAAAAAACGGCGCGGATACGACAGAGGAGGGGGTCAAAAAACATCCTGAACCGCGCCTCTCAGCCTGCCCGACAGGTTCGCAGAACACTGACATTCGAGCAGGGCTGTCGGCGCCAGTCCCGTTCCAGTTGGAAATGCCTGTCGACGAAATCGTCTTGCGACTGAGGCGCGAACTCGAACCCTCACTCCAATCTGCTGCGAGGCAGGCGGCGGCGCAGGAGCACGAGCGGACGCGTGAGTGGCTTGAGAGCAGAGGGTTGCCAAAGGCGGCGCGCGTGGCTCAACGCGAAGCCTTCAACTTGTTGCGTAAGCATGGAGTTATCAAGAACACGGAGCAGTCTGCTTGCGAAGACTTAGGCCGAGGCACCCCCGTCGAGGCTGAGCGCCAGCCTCTCTCCGAAATCGAGGTCGAAGAACTGGCGCAAGCCTGTCTGGCAATCCTCGAAGCGCAGGGACAGGCAGTCGAAGTGACTCTCTCGGAGATGAGCGTCGCGGCCGGGGGCTTTTTACTCCCGGAAGACGCCCCGCGCGTGCTCGCGAAGGCCAAAGCCATTCTTGATGAAGGGCTGCATTAAAGGCTCTCTTCAGAGATTCTCACGTGAATCGGCAGCCGGATAAATTTACCCCGCTGAATTACCTGAATTACAGGGCTGACTGAGATGGAGTTTACAGTCCGACTCAAGTTCAATCGGATGATAGATAACTAAATCTCCATCCTTCGCGTCTGCTGCTGCTGTTGCTCGCGCTTGCGGCGACGCAGTTCGATTCTGTAGAGCACGTTGGAAACATTGTCCATCGCGACCATAAAGTCGTTGAGTATCTTTTCGTCCAGGTCTTGAGGTTCAATTTCGCGCATGGCGAAGAAAAGCCGTTTCATCTCTTCCCAGAACATGTGGCGTGCGTCGGCCGGGTCAATTTCCAATAGTTCGTCGACGCGTCCGATTATCGACGCCATATTTTCCGACGTTACCGCCTCTGCGCGGAGTTCGCCGAGCAACTCTTTGACGCGTCGCCGGAGGCGGTTTTGTGAACCTTGTAAAGCGAGGTGAGACTGTAGAATCTCCGCGCGGCGTTTGCGTGCTTCGGACGGCGAGCAGGCCATTTTTTCGGCCGTCAAGCGTGCGAGTTGCGCCGCCTCCTGTAGATTAATGTCGCCTCCGGCGAGCGCCGCCTGCACGTCGGCAGGGAAACGCAGCACGCGTAGGTGCTGCGCGATGAAACTCTGGAGTGAAATCCGCCCGGATGTTTCACGCTCAAGAATGGCGCGCAGATGGCGCGCGACTTCCAGTAGTTGTTCACGCGGCCAGCGCGAGGGACGCCCGCGCTTGGTGTCGCTGGCCGGCCTGCGCTCGATATTCCGCACGGCTTCGAGCATCAGATACAACTGTCTGTCCGTGCGGGGGATAATCTCGCCGCAGCGTTCGCGAAGCTGGACGCAGACCGAACGAATATTGTCCGTCGAGGCGAAGGGCGAGAGGCTGCGTGCGCGGCGGCGTGTAGCACGCATGCCAGAGGTCGATTCCGATTCGTGCGAACGTTTCATAAGCCGCCTATGATAACATTACGACCATTCGGATAGGTCAAAACAGTCCTCTATTATCGTTTTGATTCTTCTACTGAGAGATAATCGGAACCATGCGGACGAGTTTGATTTTTTCCGTGTTAGAGTGTCCATGTCGGTTCGACCATAAAGTGATTCCAATCCGACCATAAAATGATCACCGCGCTTTAGCTTCTATTTTGTTCGATTGGCTCAAGAATTATTTCAATCCTACCGCCAAAGGACGCGAGCCTCTCCTAGTTCAAGGCAGCAGGAATCTCGATCTCACATTGACACGTCCCACTCTGATTCAACATATCATCCATTTGCACTCTCTCTGTTAGGAGCAGATGTAAATCTTCAGAATATTTACCAAACAGGGGGCAGACTTGATGAAGAGTGAGGGTGAAAGGAAACGGTGCTGAATCAACAGCTTACGAGAGAAAGTCAGCTTTCGTGAAGTCTTCAGATATTTTACTAAACGGAGGCCGATTTTTAGGCTGTCTTCACATATTTTACTGAACGGGCGTCCTCATCCTACCCAAGAACACCAGAATTGGCTTACTAGTTTTTAGCAGCTCCTCATCAGTCACGTCCTCCCTTCCTGTATTCCTTTTCGAACGCCTCGACCGCGCCGGCGGGGCGTCGTGCACCAGCAGATTATTGCCCGGTGCGGTCGGCAAAGGAGGCGTGTGAGGATGTTTCACGGTCGCGAATGCGGCCGGGAGGTGCCCCCACGCGGAGCTGTTCCTCGCGCTTGCATTTACCAAGGCGGTCACATTTCGTATCCGTGGCGTGATAGCGCCCCACACACTCGGCGACGCGAAGGAGGCGCGCCAACTCTTTGCCTTTGTGGTGGATGATGTCACGCCGCGTGGCACGTGAATTCTCAATAATGGGGCGGCGGCCTGCGGCAGCGCCGACGGATCGCCTTCAGACTATGGGCGTCAGGGAGCTGCCGGTGTGGGCTGACGGCCCTGAAAAGAAGGCCATGTTGCACAGCCGCTCATACTACATTTAGGATAAATAATATTCCGTTCATCTTGACGATTGGCAACACAAAGACCGTAGTTGTGTATCCATTAAAGTGTGATATAAGTTCTGGCATTGATTGTCGGCGGGCTTGCGGGTGGGCAGGAATCTGATGAGGATGAAGCGAAAAAGACAGACGTTCAAGTTGCAGTTGTTGGCGCTGG
>DASZCR010000173.1:0-5357 GCA_035942915.1 Pyrinomonadaceae bacterium
CTGCCGATGATTTTCGTCAACCTGTTTATCGGCTACGTCGGGCGCGGCTTCATCGACAACGCAGCGCACTTGGGAGGGCTTGTCTCAGGCGCGTTGCTGGCCGTCTTCATCGGCTACAAGCGGCCGGGCGAGCGTGCGCGCGTGGCGCACGCGTGGCACGCCGTACAGGTGTTGCTGCTCGTCCTCGTCGCGGTCAGCTTCATACAGGTCGCGCGCCACTTCGACGCCCCCGCGCCGAGCATCAGGAACGCGGGCGAGAGGTTGAATCCCTTCGCTGAGTCGGTGGCTGCGCGCTACGTCGAAGGCATCAACGAAGCACGTTCCGCCTTCGGCAGCGCGCTTCAAGGCGACCGCGCACGCGCCGACGCGGCCATCGAGAAACTCGACAAACTGCCTCCTCTGAATCAGCAGGCCGACGCGCTGCGCGGCGAGTTGAAACTGCTCCTGATACGTGCGCGCGACTTCTCGGCGCAAGGCGAGGACGAGGCCGCGAGCGAAGCGTCGAAGCGTGAGCGCGCGCGCACGCTCGAACGATTGAGTGCCGATGCGGAGAACTGGGTCGAGCGTTTCGACGAGTGGGTCAAAACAGAGGGTAAAGACTACGGCATCGGCCTCATCGAGCCGTCGCCCGAAAGTCCGAAGGACGGGGCGCAGGAGGGCGAGCGCAAGTGAAGAGTTTTGAAGTCTACTAATCACGACAGGAGAAGATTCGCATCATGGAGATTAGAAAAGTGGGCGTGCTCGGCTGCGGCCTGATGGGCTCCGGCATCGCGCAGACGGCCGCCAGCGCGGGATTTGAGGTGATGGTACGCGAAGTCGAAATGAGCCTCTGTGAGAAGGGCTTCGTGGGGATTGAAAAATCGCTCGCCAAGTTTGCCGAGAAGGGAAGCATCACGGCCGACCAGCAGCGAGAGATTCGCGGACGCCTGCGCGGCACGACCGAACTCGAAGACCTCGCCGACTGCGACATCATCGTCGAGGCCATCATCGAAAACCTCGACCTCAAACGCGAGACTTACAAACGGCTCGACGAGATTTGTCCTCCCGAAACCATCTTCGCCTCCAACACCTCTTCGCTCTCCATCACGGAGATGATGACGGCGACGCGCCCGGCGCGTCAGAAGCGTTTCGTCGGCCTGCACTTCTTCAACCCCGTGCCCGTCATGAAGCTGGTCGAAGTCGTGAGAACGATTCTCACCGACGAGGAGGTTTACGAGCAGGCCATCGAGTTCGGTCGTCGTCTCGGCAAAATGCCGGTGCGCGCCGACGACCGCTCCGGCTTCATCGTCAACCGCCTGCTCGTGCCTTACCTGCTCGACGCCGTGCGCGCGCTCGAAGAGGGCGTCGGCTCGATTGAAGACATCGACACCGGCATGAAACTCGGCTGCGGTCATCCGATGGGGCCGCTCACTCTGCTCGACTTCGTCGGCCTCGATACCACCTATTACATCTCCGAGATTATGTTCAACGAGTTCCGCGAGCGACGCTTTGCCGCCCCGCCGCTGCTCAAGCGCATGGTCTTGGCCGGACTCTACGGACGCAAATCCGGGCGCGGCTTCTACGATTACACAGACCCGAAGAACCCCGCGCCGATGAACCTCGTCTGAAATAAGCGATGAGGGCGGAACTGTGAGGGATGAAGTAAAGAGAGCTTCTTTCTCATCCCACACACTTCGGCCCTCGTTCCTTTTCACCATCAAGGGAGGGTTTGATGAGCAAGGAACATGAGTTGGTGTTGGCCTCAACGGCGGCGGGCGCGGAGGCGCACTTCGGTCGAGGCTCGATATTCTTCGTCGGCACGGCCACCGTCATTCTGCGCTACGCAGGTTTTACGATTCTGACCGACCCGAACTTCCTCCACGCGGGCGACCACGTTCACCTCGGCTACGGACTGACCTCGGAGCGTCTGACCAGCCCGGCCGTCGACATCGAGCAGTTGCCGCCGCTCGACTTCTGCATCCTGTCGCACTATCACGGCGACCACTTCGACCGCATCGCCGAAGAGCGTCTACAGAAAGACCTGCCCATCATCACGACCGAGCACGCCGCCGGAGAACTCAAGGACAAAGGCTTCACCGCGCCCGTCGCGCTCGACACGTGGGACGCCGTCACCATCCGCAAGGGAGAGGCGCGCGTGCGTATCACCTCGATGCCGGGCAAACACGGCCCCGCTGGCGTCGATTTCTTTCTCCCGCCCGTGATGGGCAGTATGCTCGAATTTCAGCAGGGCGCAGGGAGCACAACGACGCTCAGGCTCTACATCACCGGCGACACGCTCGTCCACGAAGATTTGGAAGAGATTCCGCGTCGCTACCCGGAAATTGACCTCGCGCTCTTTCACCTCGGCGGCACGCGCATCATGGGCGTGCTGCTGACGATGGACGCCGAGCAGGGCGTCGAGGCGATTCGCATCGTCAATCCGCGCGAGGTGATACCCATTCACTACAACGACTACGATGTCTTCAAGTCGCCGCTCGAAGACTTCAAGAAGGCGGTCGAGGCCGCAGGCTTCGCAGACCGCGTCAGATACCTCAGTCACGGCGAGACTTACGACTTCGAGGTCGTGGCGAGCCGTTGGCAGACGACGGGGTAACGAAGCCTGTGGACGCAGAAGCGCTCGTCGTCATTGAAGAACAAGACTCGCTGGCGCTCGTGCGTCTCGCCCGCGCGTCGAAGCGCAACGCTCTGACGCGTGCGATGCTCGAACGCCTGACGGAGATTTTCGAGGGCTTCGCCGGGCGACGCGACCTGCGCGCCGTCGTCCTCTGCGGCGAAGGCCGAGAGGCTTTCTGCGCGGGCACGGACATCGCGGAACTGGCCGCGCTCGATGAGGAAGCGGCTCGTCGCGTGTCGGAGCGCGGGCAGCGTGCGTGCGAGGCGATTGAGAGGTGCGGCGTGCCGGTCGTCGCGGCCATCGAGGGCGCAGCGGCCGGAGGCGGCTTCGAGTTGGCGCTGGCCTGCCACCTCCGCATCGCCTCTGCTGAGGCGCGTTTCTCTCTGCCGGAAACCCGACTCGGTTTGATTCCCGGCTACGGCGGCACGCAGCGCCTCGCACGCGCCATCGGCGACGCTCGCGCGCTCTCCCTCATGCTCGCACATGAAAGCCTCGCGGCCGACGAAGCCCTGCGCGTCGGACTCGTCAACCGCGTCGTTGAAGCGGGAGAGACTGTGGCGGAGGCCGTCAGGCTCGCGCGCGTTATCTCCGAGCAGAGCGCGCCGCTGGCCGTCCGCGCCTGTCTTGAAGCCGTGACGCGCGGCGCGCGCGTCTCTCTGGACGAAGGACTCGCGCTCGAAGCCGCACTCTTCAGCCGTCTTTTTTCCACGCGCGACGTGCGCGAAGGCACACGCGCGTTCCTCGAAAAACGTCCGCCCGTCTTCACCGGCGAGTGACGGAGAAGCTTTTATCATCCGTCGCTTGTCACGCGTCGGCGTCTTTCATATACTGCCATTGAGCTTATTCCCTGAACGATTCGGAGCCGCTACGGAAGACCTTTGCAACCTGTCACACACCACGGACGCTTGAACGCCGAGGGCTTTCGCTTCGCAATTGTGGCGAGCCGTTGGAACGATTTTCTGACGGCGCGCCTCGTTGAAGGCGCGCTCGACGCCTTCGAGCGTCTCGGCGCGGCGGAAGATGCGGTGGAGGTCTTCAAGGTTCCCGGCTCGTTCGAGATTCCGCTGCTCGCGCTGCGCGTGGCGGAGACGAAGCGGTTTGACGCGGTGGTCTGCGTCGGCACTATCTTGCGCGGGCAGACGCCGCACTTCGACTACATCGCCGGAGAGGTGACGAAGGGCATCGCACAGGCAGGGATGCAGACGGGAGTGCCCGTCCTCTACGGCATCATCACGGCCGACACGTTGGAGCAGGCGATAGACCGCGCCGGAGTCAAGGCAGGCAACAAGGGGTTCGAGGCCGCGATGTCGGCCGTCGAGTTAGTCAATCTTTACAAGATAGTGAACGGTGATAAGTGATGGGTGATAGGAAAATGCTTTTGCTCCTCTCACCCATCACTTATCACCCATCACTGATGATTTATCACTGGGGTAACTATGGGTTCGCGACGTAAGGCGCGTGAGTGCGCCTTGCAAATGCTCTTTGCGGCAGACGTGATGGGTTCGGGTAATACCGACCAAATGGCTAAGTTGCGCGCCGACGAGTTGGTGCGCGCTTACTGGGCTGAACTGGGTGACACGGAGTTGGACGAAGCGGCGCGCGAGTTTGCGACGCGGCTCGCCTCCGGCGCGCTCTCGCACCTCGCAGAACTCGACGAGCGCATCCGCTCGCGCGCCGAGCACTGGCGCATCTCACGCATGGCGGTCGTTGACCGCAACGTGCTGCGCCTCGCCGTCTACGAGTTCCTGCATGAACCGACGCCGCGCACCGTCGCCATCAACGAGGCGCTCGAAATCGCGCGCCGCTTCTCGACCTACGAGGCGACGCAGTTCATCAACGGCATCCTCGACGCCATCAAGCGCGACCTCGACCATGAGCGCCCGCAGGATGACGCGACCGGCGCGCACGAAGAGGAAGAAGCGCCCGACGCCGCCTTCGACCCCGACGAAGATGAGAACGACGGGCAGAGCGCCTCAGCCTGAACTCTTCTCGCCGCGTCGCCAAAGTCCAACTCGTCAGACACTCCTCGCAAGCCGTCCGCCACGACGGCTTAACTTTCCGGCGCGCGGCGCATAGACACACGCTGAAGACGCGCAAGCGTGCGGCGCCGTCTGTCGCGCTACGAACCCCCGCACGCGCTTACCACGCACCGCAGACGATGAGGATGAGACGCATACTCGTCGCCGACGATTCGCCCGCCTCGCGCTCGCTCGTCGCGTCCGCGCTCTCGGACGTGGCGGGCGTCGAAGTCGCGCGCGTCTCCTCCGGCGTCGAGGCCATCAAACTCGTCGCCACAGACTCGTTCGACCTCGTGCTCACAGATGTCAACATGCCCGACATCAACGGCCTCGAACTTCTCCGCTTCATCAAGACGAACGAGCGCCTGAGCGCCCTGCCCGTCCTCGTCATCTCGACCGACACGGCCGAGGCCGAACGCCTGCGCGCCCTCTCGCTCGGAGCCGACGGCTATCTCGCCAAACCCTTCACGCCTGACCAACTGCGCGCCGCCATCGAACAAGTATTCAGTAGTCAGTAGACGTTAATCAGTAGTAGGCTATTTGTGCTCTGTGCGCCTGCGGAGTGAGATTAGCTTTCATGCCAGCCGGGCGCACAGAAGAAGTCTGACTGCTGAAGATTCTTCGGATGGACGACCAACTGCTACGCGAGTTTCTGGCCGAGGGCGAAGACCTCGTCGAAATTCTCTACGGAGACATACAGGCTTTGCGCGCGCGCCACACGGAAG
>DASZCR010000174.1:0-8244 GCA_035942915.1 Pyrinomonadaceae bacterium
GTCTCGGACAGCGTCGGCCGCGCCAGTGGCTTTCGTCAGAAAGTTTTCAGGTATTCGATGAGGGCGCGTTTGTCCTCGTCGCTCAGACCGGGTTCGTCCATGAAGTAGCCCGTGCCGAAGTAGTGTCCGCGATTGACGACGTAATCGGGACACTTGCTCAAGGCCATCAACTGCGGGACGAGCGGCGAAAAGACCTTCTGCGCGTCGGCGTCGGTCGCGTTCGGGCCGAGTTGCTTGAGACCGCGTTTGATGTCGAGGAGCAGGTCAACCAGCTTCTTGTCGTGCGCGAGGCGCTCGCGCAGGTTCATGTCTTCCGGCCGGATGTTGAGATTGGCGAGCAGGCCGATGGGCGTGCCGGGCGGAATCGGCCCGATTTCGATGCTGCCCTCGTCGAAGATGGAGGGGAACAACCACTCGCCCCAACCGAGCAGCTTTTGCAGATTGTCGGGCACGTAGCCGGAACTGACTCTCAGGTAAGAACGCTGCGTGGTGCGGTCGATGATGCCCGCGCCGACGGCCTGTTTGCCGTTGAAAATCGAATCCTTCTTGCGCTTCTCAGGCCACAGCAGTTGCTCGATGGAGTTTTCGAAAGACCTCATGCGCGCCTCGACCGAGGGGTTCGGGCTGTAGTCGCCCGACGAGCCGGGGTCGAGGTCGCCGAGAGTGTTATTGAGCAGGAAGGGCGCGCTCGACCAGAGGCTGACGAGCGAGGGCGGGCGCGTGTAGCCCCGACCGCCGCCCGGCATCTCGTACTCCTTCGGCTCTCCGCTGATGGGGTCGTAGACCGTAATCTTGCCGACCGAAGGCAGGTCTTTGTAGGTCTCTGAGGAGAAGTTATCCCAGATGTTGTTGCGGATGGCGTTGGTCGCCAGCGGGCTGCAAGCGTTGGTCTGAAGCAGCGTGACGGGGACGCGGTGCTCGGCCGAGAGATAGTTCTGGTCGAGGAAGTCTGGAGCCATCACCATCTCGCGCATCTTCGACTTGAAGTCCTCGGTCTTCGTCCACGTCCAGTACTTGTTCCAGCAGGTGAGATAGTCTTTGCCCGCGCAGCCGCCGGGGTCAAGCCCTTCGGCCGGAGTCGGCAGTTTGCTCGAATGGCAGCGCGCGCAGTTCTCTGCAAAGACAATCTTGCCCCGGTCGATAACGGCCGTGTCCTTCGAGAGATAGGCTTCGCCGCCGGGCGCGTTGGCTAGTTTGTGCGGGTCGGTCGCCTTCAGGAAGAAGAGCGCCATGTCGGGCGTCTGCGCTTCGGTCGCCTCCCAGTAGCTTGAGTTCTTGCGCGCGTCGGCAATCTGTATCGGCGTGGTCTCCTTGCCGCCGATGAGCGGGTTGAAGTGCAGCAACCACTCCTCGCTGAAGAGGCCGATGTTCAGATAGACGCGGTTGAGCGCGCCCAAGCCGCCGACCGAATCAGCGCCGTCTTTGAGCACGCGCGGCGAGTAGACGGTCGCCGGCGGCGTGTAGAGCGAGGCGAGCGCGGCCGTCTGCGTGTAGTCGTTGAACTGCTTGTTGATGCCGCTGCCCGTCCCGTTGGCGAGCGTCTCTTTGCCGAAGCGTTTGGCCTGTTCGAGACGCGGGCCGAGATAGTAGATGGCATTCATCGTGCGCGGATTGTTGATGTTGTCGGTCGAGACGAGCGACGTGTCGAGCGAGCCGGGGCGCGAGGTGTGGAACATCTGGAAGATGTAGTTCGACGGGTCGGCTCGCCAGTCGAAGATGCGGTCAATCCAGAAGTACTGCGCGCCGACACTGTTCGAGAGGTTCTCCCACTTCGGGTTTTCGGGGTCGGCCGGTGGCCTCACAGGGTCTGGCCCGACGTGGCAGAAGGTACACGACATGCCGACGCGGTACGGGCGGATGAGGTCTTTCGAGTCATAGTAGGACGGGTCGTTGTAGTAGCGCACAGGGTCCCACTTCTTGGCCGCCTCCTCGTCGAAGTCCGGGTTCGGGAACAGGCGCAGGCCGACGATGCCTGTGGCGTATCCGTAGTAAGAGCCGACGGGCAGTTTCGTGCCTTTCGGGATGTGGGGCGTTTCGGGCAACTCCTTGCCGCGCGCGCCAATCTGGACGCCGGGATACTTGGCCTCGTTCTCGAAGGGGTCGGGCGGGCAGTCGCCCTTGCGTTTGTCGAGCCAGAGGCCGAAGCGTTCGGGGTCGGGGCCGGTCGGCTTCTCGAAGCAGGGTTCGTTGACGAGTCCGAGATAGCTCCAACGGTTGTCGCGGCTGTACTTCAACTTCTCGTGCGTCTTCGGATTAATCTCGTGCGGATAGGACGAGAGGGTTTTCAGGAGGTCGAGCGCGCCGTAGCTGGACGCGCCGATTTTGTCCCAGAAGCGGTCGTTGCCGCCCGTCCAGATGACCCACATGTTGCGCCCTTTGACGACGTGCGAACGCTCCGGCTCGCTCATCGTCTTCGTCACGCCGCCGTCCATGTCGGCGAAGTAATCTTCGTCGGCGGCGGGGAAAGAGGCGGCCGCGCGGTTCGCCGCACGCGCCTCGTCGAGCACAGTTCCGAACTTCGGCTGCTTGGGGCGCAGACCGGAGACGAGCAACAGTCCGAGCGCCAGCACGACGAAGACGATTAAGACGGCGAACTTGATTAAGGTTTTTTTCTTCATGAGACTCACTTCTCGAAGTTTTCTCTAAAAGCTCTCGGTTAAGAGACGAGCGCCGGGGTCGCGGCAAAGAGCAGGTGCGAGGCGTGTGCGCCTCCGGCGGCTTGGACGGGCGGCCGGAGAATTCGGCCGTCCCTGTGGACTCGGTGCGAGCGTAGTTCGTTCGGCGAAGCCCTCTCGGCGAGCGTGACTTCAGCGGTGAACGTGAAAGCTCTGGTGACGCGGGTTGAGCGCGGCGGCCATCTGTGCATAACGGTCGGCGTCGGCCTCAAGACCGGCCGCGCGATGAATCCGGCCTGCGCGCAGAAAGAGGTGCGCGTCCTGCGCGCCCGCCGAGAGCGCACGATTTATCTCTGCGAGCGCTTCGGCAATGCGGTCGGCGCGATAGAGCGCCCACGCCAGCGCCGCGCGGGTCGCGTAGTTGTCGCGCAGTTCCAAATCTTTGAGCGCCCAGTGGACGGCCTCCGCGCCGTCGCGGCGCACATCGGCGTAGAAGTCTACGAGGTGATGGTAGTAATGCACCTCGCCGCGCTGCGCCGACGCGAGATAATCCGTCAGTGCGCTCTCGTAGAACGCTTGCGCCTTCTCCGTCTCTCCGATGTACTCGTAAAGCTCGCCGAGTCCCTGCTTGAACTCCGGGCGCGGAAGGCGCGCAATCACCTTTTGATAAAGCGCGACCGCGTCGTCGTACTTCCCTTCGGCCGCGAGCAGTTCGGCCATGTGCTCCTCGACCATCCAGTAGCCGCTGTAGGCGCGTTCGGCGCGACGATAATGAGAGCGCGCTTCCTCCCTGCGTCCGTGCGTGAGGTCGAGCAGACCCCTCTGCAGTTCGAGCCACGCGTAGTGGCGCATCTGTTTGGCCGTCAGTTCGTCGGCCGCCTCTGTGTAGAGCCGCTCGGCTGCGTCGAGGTCGCCCATCTTGCTCTCGAAGTGCGCCAGACGCGCCAGCGCGTCCCAAGTCCGTTCGTCGCGGATGACGCTCTCGTAGCCCGCACGCGCCTCGGCGTATCGACCTTCCTGAAAATCGAGGTCGGCAAGCAGCGCCCTGCCCTGCGGGCTGTCGTGCAACTCGCGGTCGCTCTCAAGGTCGCGGCGCACGTCGGAGAGACGGTGAAACTTGAAGTCGATGTTGGCCTTCAGAAAGTAGAGGTCGGACGGGTTGCGCACTTCTGCGATGAGACGGTCGATGACCGTCTCGGCCGTCGTCAGTTCGTCGAGTCGGCCGGTGAGCGACGCGCGTTGATAGAGGAGATAGACGTACCTCATCGCGCGCTCAATAGAGAGAGGCGCGGCGAGGACGTTCGCGTCCAGCCCGGCCAGCTCTTTATCAATCCGCGCCAACTCGGTGTCGAAGTCGGTCGGTTTGTTCATCCGCTTACCCAGGGGTCGGCCAGATACGGGAAGTGGCTGAGAAACTCCTTGTCGTTCTTTAAAGGATTGGGCGGAGTCTTCGGCTCGATGGGAGCCGCAGCCCAGAGCGACATATCGTTGAGCAGGTCGATGTGATACTTGCGGCCGTTGAACTCGGCGCTCATGTCGAGGAAGAGCGAGAGGAAGCGCGTCGCCACCTGGTCTTCGGGACGACGGCCGTAAGGCCAAGTGCCGGTCGTGTCCATGTCGATGGCGCAGACGTTCGGGATGAAGATTTCAAACGAGCGGCGCAAGGGGATGTTCAAGCCCTTCGGATTCCAGGAGTCGTCCGGCATGTTCAATTCCTGAAAGAGCGTCCTCTTGGCGCGCGGGAAGGCGGCGACGGCCGTCGCGTAAGTTTTATGGACGGAGACCGGCGAGTTGTCGTGGTCGAAGGAGCTTTGCAGGCCGAGCGCCGTAATCGACGGCGCAAAGCCCCAGCCGAGATGCGCCAGACGCTTGACGAAGGTCGGCGCGAGCCAGAAGTTATTGGCTCCGAGTTGGCGGCTGTCCTCACGTTCACTCAAACCCGCATCGGCGAAGGGCTGGCCGTCGGTATCGACCAGTTTGTATCGCTTCAACTCGTCGTCGAGTTTGAGCGCGCCGACGACGGCGAGCGGATTTTCGAGCCAGAAAGGATGGTCAGGGATAGTCTCTATCTTATCGGCCGCTTTGAGCACCCAACTCTCGCCCCACGTGTTGACGATGCGGTCGCGCGCGGGCGAACGCGTGATGAAGGCGAGCGGGATTTCGAGGATGATGCCGTTGATGTTCTTGCCCTGCTGGCAATCGTAGCCGCTATAGACGAAACGATAGTTGCCGTTCTCGTCCTTGCGGAAACGGTCGCCCGTCCACGTATAAGGCCCCGGCGGCAGTTCGCGCTTCGAGCCATTCGGCTTGCCGTTGACGTGGAGGTAGCCCCAGTCCGGGTCTGCGGGGTCGAAGTTGAAGAGGTCGTTGCCTTCGAGTTCGAGGAGCGTTTTCGGAATCTTCAACTCGCGCGCGGAGGTCATCGTCTGCGGCACGTAGTAGAACTGCGGCGCGTAGTTGATGGAGCGGAAGAAGCCGGTCAGGTCGTTGAAGAAGGCGTCGTCGCGCCCGCCGAGATAAGCCTTGATGGTGTGGCCGTCGGGCGTGTCGATGTTGAGAACTTTGTTGGTGTCGACGACGGTCTGGAAACTGCCGCCGGGGAAGTCGATGAACTTGACGGTGGCGCGCTGCGACTCGTCAACGGTGACGCGGATTTCGGCCGCCTTCGACGGGCCGAGATACTTCTCCTTGACGGCATCGAAATAACGGAGCAAAGACTTGAGGCTGTGTTCTTCGTCCTGTTCGCGCGCCACGCGCGGGTCGGGCGAGATGAGAATCCGGTAGAGCATGTCGGTGTCGAAGACACCGGTTTCGGGAACGGAGGCGAACGTCAGCGCGATGACGACTTTCTCGCCGCCGTCCGTGTCGCTGCTCGGAAAGCCGAACAGGTCGTAGAGGTCTGCGGCGCTTACATCGATGTCGGAGAAGATAGAGTTAACCGCATTAGGGTCATTATGGTCGGCCATCGGGTCGCCTCCTGCGCACGGCCTTGCCTGAGCGCCGCGTGTGGTTGTTTCAAAGAGGTAAGAAGAGCGCGATGAAAGAGCGCGATGAGAAAGCGGCGCGGGCGTCGTCCGCAACGTGTGAGAAGCAGGAAGGCGTCCGGAGAAACAGTGCTGGCGTCGAACCCTGAGCACGAACGTGGGCGCAACATATCAGCATCTCGAATGGCTGTCAATAATGTTCTTTAGCGTACCAAAGCGGGCAAAAGGTCAAAGTAAAAAGGCCGCAGTGAAGACCTTTGAGGACGCCTCCCCGCAGTCTTCGCTGTGGCCTTCGACCTTGTAACTTGCGCCTTTTCTATTCTTCTTCCTGCGCGCGGAGCTTTTCGAGCACGGAGAAGTCTTCGAGCGTCGTGGTGTCGCCTTGCACCGCGCCGGAGGAAGCGATTTCGCGCAGGAGACGACGCATAATCTTGCCCGAACGCGTCTTCGGCAGCGCGTCCGTAAAGCGTATCTCGTCGGGGCGTGCGAGCGCGCCAATCTCTCTGGCGACGTGCTCGCGCAGAGCGCGCTTGAGTTCCTCGCCGCCCGTGCGGCTGCCTTCGAGCGTGACGAAGGCGACGATGCCTGAGCCTTTCAACTCGTCAGGCCGCGCGACGACGGCCGCCTCAGCCACCGCCTCGTGCGACACCAGCGCGCTCTCAATCTCGGCCGTGCCGAGACGATGCCCGCTGACGTTTATCACGTCATCGACGCGCCCCATAATCCAGAAGTAGCCGTCGCGGTCGCGCCGCGCGCCGTCGCCCGCGAAATAGACGCCTTCAATCTCCGACCAATACTGACGCCGGTAACGCTCGTCGTCGCCCCAGATGGTGCGCAGCATCGAAGGCCAAGGCCGACGGATGACGAGATAACCGCCCTCGCCCGCTCCGACCGCTGCGCCCGCTCTCGTCAACACGTCCGCTTCGATACCGGGCAGCGGTTTGGTCGCAGACCCCGGTTTGGTCGGCGTCGCGCCCGGCACCGGCGCAATCATGATGGCGCCCGTCTCCGTCTGCCACCACGTATCGACAATCGGGCAGCGACCCTTGCCGATAATCTCCCTGTACCACATCCACGCCTCCGGGTTAATCGGCTCGCCGACCGTGCCGAGCAGCCGCAGAGAGGAGAGGTCGTGCTTGAGCGGCCAGTGTTCGCCCCATTTGATGAAGGCGCGGATGGCCGTCGGCGCTGTGTAGAAGATGTTGACGCGGTGGCGCTCGATGATGCGCCAGAAGCGGTCGGGTTCAGGATGATTGGGCGCGCCTTCGTAGATGAGCACCGTCGCGCCGTTCGAGAGCGGGCCGTAGACGACGTAGGAGTGACCCGTCACCCAACCGATGTCGGCCGTACACCAGTAGGTGTCTTCGTCACGCAGGTCGAAGACCCACTTGGTCGTGAGATGACATTGCAGCAGATAACCGGCCGTCGTGTGCAGAATACCTTTGGGTTTCCCGGTCGTGCCGGAGGTGTAGAGGATGTAGAGCGGGTGCTCGCTGTCGAGCGGCTCGGCCGGACAATCCGCGCCGACCGTCTCCATCAACTCGTGCCACCAGTAATCTCTGCCCGGCTGCATGTGGACAGGCGTGCCCGTGCGGCGCACGACGAGGCAGGCCTTGACCGAAGGCGTCTGATTGAGCGCGGCATCGACGGCCGGTTTCAACTTCACTTCCGCGCCGCGCCGCCATCCGCCATCAGCCGTCACGACCAGCTTACAGCCCGCGTCGTTGATGCGGTCAATGAGCGCCTGCGTCGAGAAGCCGCCGAAGATAACCGAGTGGGTCGCGCCGATGCGCGCACATGCGAGCATCGCTATCGCCAACTCAGGTATCAGCGGCATGTAGAGTGCCACGCGGTCGCCGCGCTCTATGCCGGCGTGCTTGAGGACGTTGGCGAAGCGGCAGACCTCCGTGTGCAACTGCCGGTAGGTGAGCGTGCGCTGTTCGCCCGGTTCGCCTTCCCAGATAATCGCGGCCTTGTTGGCGCGCCACGTCGCCAGATGCCGGTCGAGGCAGTTGTAGGCGACGTTCGTCTTCCCGCCGACGAACCAGCGCGCATGCGGCGGCTCCCAATCGAGCACGCGCTCCCAACGCTCGAACCAATGCAACTCGTCGGCCATCCGCGCCCAGAACGCTTCCGGGTCGCGCGCCGCCTCTTCCCGCAAACGCTCGTACTCCTCTGCGCCGAGATGCGCCTGTGCGGCAAACTCGACGGGCGGCTCAAAGACGCGCTCCTCGTGTAAGACAGACTCGATGGAAGTTGATTCGTTCCCTTTTCCGTTCGACATGACCTGACAGCCTTTCCCGCATCCTGTTCGACAATTTAACGCGAATCGCGCCCCCCGCCTTCGACCTCGTGCCAGATACGCACGTGCCGCGTCTCCTTCAGGAGCAGCGTGCCGACGACGAAGGTGATGCCCGCGACGATTATCGGATAATACAGCCCTGCGTAGATGTTGCCCGTCTCGGCGATGACCGAGAGACCGATGAACGGCAGCAGACCGCCGAAGACGCCGTTGCCGATGTGATAGGGCAGAGAGAGCGAGGTGTATCTAATCTTCGCCGGGAAAGCCTCGACCAGATAGGCCGCAATCGGCCCGTAAACCATCGTCACCCACAAGACCTGTATGAAGACGAGCAGTATCAGTC
>DASZCR010000175.1:0-1828 GCA_035942915.1 Pyrinomonadaceae bacterium
CGTCCTGCGCGGTCGCGCGTCTGGGTGACGCAGATTCGCGCGCAGGTGCTTCCGGCGTCTGCGCCCGCGAGACGCGCGGGGGCGACAGCAGAGAGACGCTCAGGCAGGCGGCCAGAAGCGACGCGCAGGCGTTGAAAGGACGGCTTTTTCTGCGGAGGCGATGCGGCATAAAACTTCTTGCTCAAGGGACGCGCCCGTGGAGAATTGCGTGCGGCAGACGCATTATACGGAACTTAGGTGCGCGGCCGCCAGATAAACGTTGCAAGCCGCGTCGCGCGGGGCAACACGCGCGGCGCACAGCCGCATCAACACTGTCGCCGCCGGAGCATGATACAATGGCCGACGCAACTTTCCGCCGGGGCGACTTCCGAGAGGTTTCAAGACCGGATATGTTTTCACACAGAGCACTCGCCGCACTCCTGTTGACATTGATGCTCGCGTCCGTCGCAGCCTCGGCGCAGCAGCCGTCGTCGGCCAATCGCCAGATGGGCGGCATCAAGGGGCGCGTCCGCGTCGATTCCAGTTCGACGCCGGAGGGCATCAGCGTCCTCGTCAGACGCGGCGAAGAAGAGGTGGCGCGCACGACGACGAACCGCAAGGGCGAGTTTCAGGTGCACGGCCTCAAGCCCGGCTCCTATGGCCTGACGTTTCGCAAAACCGGCCTCGGCGTCGGGCGCATGGAAAACATCGAGGTGCGCGCGGGCAAGGTCAGGAATCTCAACGACCGTCTGTATCTCAACGTTGACGAAGGCTCGATTGCTTTTCTCAAGGGCAGCGTCTTCGACCAGAGCGGCAAGAGCTTTCGCGGCGCGCGCATCGAGTTGGCATTGATTGAGCCGGACGGCAGCTTGCGGAAACTCGACAGCCGCATCGCCAACGACGTGGGCGCTTTCGCCTTCCGTCTCTCGCCCGCTGTGGCGCGCTACCGCGTGACGGCGAAGGCCGACGGGATGCAGGCTGTCTCGGAAGACGTCGAGGTTGAGGGCGCGGCCGTCTTCCGCGTTGCGCTGACGCTCGCGCCGACGGCGAAGTGACGCGCACAAGAGCGCGCTCCGACGGAAATTCAAACTTTGAAGGAGGCGGGGAACTCTACGGTGACGGACGAGCGCCTTTCGACAGACGACGCGCGCGAGCAGTTTCTCACCGCGCGCCAACTGGCCGCCATCCTTCAGGTCAGCGATTCGACCGTCCGTCGTCTGGCACAGCAGGGGCGCATCCCCTGTATCCGCATCACGCCGCACATCATTCGCTTCCACCTCCAAGCCGTCCGCGAAGCCCTCGACGGCACCACGCCGCGCCAGACGCGCACGTCGCGCCGCCACGCCTCCGGCAATCACAAAGACGATTCGCAACTCTCGCTCATCGACTTCTGACGAAGCGCCAGAGCCAGACGGCCAGTATGAGCGCGCCCGACGGCAGCCACACCCAGACGAACTCGCTCGCCAGCACCGTCCATCCACGTTCGCTGAAGAAGCCCGCGCCGATGGGCGAGACCTCAATCGGCCTCCAAGGAAAAAAATAGCGCCGCGCACTGAAGGGCGCAAACAGCGCCACGCCGCGCCCGCCGTCCGTCAGCGCGTCGAGCAGAGCGTGCGAGGCGATGGCCGCCGCAAGGTAGATGCCGAGCGTCGTGCGTCTGAGCGGCGGGCGCACGTCTCTGAAAGCGAGCGCCGAGACGACGAAGCCGACCACGACGGCGAAGAAGAGCGAGTGCGTCAGCCCTCTGTGTCCGAGCATGTGGCCGTAGGGGATATGGAAGGCAAAGGCCAACACGTCCGCGTCCGGCACGATGGCGCACAGCGCCGAGAGCAGCCAGAAGCGGAAGGGC
>DASZCR010000176.1:0-23565 GCA_035942915.1 Pyrinomonadaceae bacterium
GTGGTGGTGGGAGGTCGAGTACGATAACCGCAATCCGAGTTTGAACGTGACGACGGCGAACGAGATACACATCCCCGTCGGCCGTCCCGTCTTCTTCCGGCTCACGTCGAACGATGTCATCCACAGCTTCTGGGTGCCGAACCTGCACGGCAAGACAGACCTCATCCCCGGACGTGAGACGACGACGTGGCTGCGCGCCGACCGCGCCGGAACGTTTCGCGGACAGTGCGCGGAGTTCTGCGGACACCAGCACGCGCACATGGCTCTGACGGTCGTCGCCGAAGCGCCCGAACAGTTTCAGGCATGGTACGACGCGCAACTGAAACCGGCGCGCGAGCCTGCCACTCCGGCCGAGGCGCGCGGGCGCGAAGTCTTCCTTACGTCGCCGTGCGTGATGTGCCACAAGATTCAGGGAACGGACGCGGGCGGCAACGCAGGCCCAGACCTGACGCATCTGGCGAGCCGCCCGACGCTCGCCGCCGGGACGCTTGAGAACACGCGCGGGCATTTGGCCGGTTGGGTCGTCGATTCGCAGAAGATAAAGCCCGGCAATCGCATGCCGCCGAACAACATCGAGCCGGACGACCTGCAAGCCTTGCTCGACTATCTGCAAAGTCTGAAATAGCGCGGAGGTGCGCCGTTGCCACGACGCGAAGAGAAAGAGAGGCGGAAGCGCGTGCGGCCGAACGAGAGGCGGCCGGATGACCGCGCCTTAATCGGCGAGACGCGCGACGCTTCGACGTTGCCGCCTCAACCGCCGCCGCCGGATGCGGGCGCTCCACTGGCCGACGCAGTGCTCGCAGAAGAGCTGGTCGATGAGCGTGAGCGTGCGGCGCTCGCCGAGACGTGGAGCGACCCTCCCGGCTTCTGGGGACAGATTGCCAGCGTCAATCACAAGACGGTCGGGATGCGCTTTATCGTCACGGCCTTCGGCTTCTTCATCCTCGGCGGCATCCTCGCCGTCCTGATGCGGATACAACTGGCGCGACCCGAAAACAACTTCCTCGGCCCAGACCTCTACAACCAGATTTTCACCATGCACGGGACGACGATGATGTTCCTCTTCGCCGTGCCCATCATGGAGGCGATGGCCGTCTACCTCGTGCCTTTGATGTTGGGGACGCGCAACATCGCCTTCCCGCGCCTGAACGCTTACGGTTACTGGGTCTATCTCTTCGGCGGCCTCATGATTTACGTCGCCTTCATTCTCAACGTCGGGCCGGACGTGGGCTGGTTCTCATACCCGCCGCTGGCCGGGCCTGAATACTCGCCCGGCAAGCGCGCAGATTTCTGGGCGCAGCTCATCACGTTCACCGAAGTTGCCGCCCTCGTCGTCGCCACTGAACTCATCACGACCATCTTTAAGCTGCGCGCGCCGGGGATGAGCCTGAACCGGATTCCGCTCTACGTCTGGTCTGTGCTGGTGATGTCGTTCATGGTCTTCTTCGCCATGCCGACGGTGGCGCTGGCGAGCCTCTCTCTCATCCTCGACCGCCTCGTCGGCACACACTTCTTCAATCCGGCAGAGGGCGGCGACCCGCTGCTGTGGCAGCATCTCTTCTGGTTCTTCGGCCACCCGGAGGTCTACATCATCTTCATCCCGGCGACGGGTTTCGTCTCGGCCATCATCCCGACCTTCGTGCGCCGTCCCATCTTCGGCTACACGGCGCTCGTGCTGTCGCTCATCTCGACCGGCTTTATCGGCTTCGGACTGTGGGTGCATCACATGTTCGCCGCAGGGCTGCCGCGACTCGGCGAGAGCTTCTTCACGGCGGCGACGATGATGATTGTGATTCCTTCGGGCGTGCAGATTTTCTGCTGGATAGCGACCATCTGGGCGGGGCGTCCCGTCTTCAAGACGCCGCTCCTCTTTGTCCTCGGTTTCTTTTTCACCTTCGTCCTCGGCGGCCTGACGGGCGTGATGCAGGCGAGCGTCCCCTTAGACCTACAGGTTCACGACACCTACTTCGTCGTCGCGCATTTCCATTACGTGCTTATCGGCGGCGCGGTCTTCCCGCTCTTCGGCGCGTTCTACTATTGGTTCCCGAAGTTCACGGGGCGGATGCTCTCGGAGGCGTGGGGCAAGCTCAACTTCTGGCTGATGTTTGTCGGCTTCAATCTCACCTTCTTCCCGCAACACCTGTTGGGGCTTCAGGGGATGCCGCGCCGCGTCTACACCTATCAGCCGGGACTTGGTTGGTCGGAGATGAATCTGCTGGCGAGCGCGGGCGGCGTGTTGCTGACGCTGGGCGTCCTCGTCTTCATCTTCAACGCCGTCAGGAGCCGGCGCACGGGGGCGCACGCGGGCGATAACCCCTGGGGCGCGAGCACGCTCGAATGGGCGACCACGTCGCCGCCGCCGAACTACAACTTTCTCTACCTGCCGACCGTCGCAGGGCGCGAGGCGCTCTGGACGCAAAGCCCGGAGCAGCCGGTCGTGACGGGCTTACGCAGCGACGTGCGACAGGTGCTCGTGACGAAGATGCTCGACGCCGAGCCAGACCACATCGAGCAGTTCCCACAGCCGACCCTCTGGCCGTTCTGGGCGGCCGTAGCGACGACGGCGCTCTTCATCGGCTCGATATTTACGCCTTGGGCTGTCGTCTGGGGCGCGATACCCGTCGGCGTGACGCTGACGGGATGGTTCTGGCCGAAGCGCCGACAGGCGGAGGAGCGCCCGCCCGAAGAGGTCACGGAGAAGGCGAGCGGCGAGCAGGCGGCGGCGGGCCTGCGGGAGCAGACGACATGAGCGCGCGACGCACCATCGACGTGTCGGAGTTGCCGACCTACGCCTTCGGCCACCGCGCGCTGACGTGGTGGGCGACATGGAGCCTGATTCTCATGGAGGGCACGATGCTCGGCGTGCTCTTGATAAGCTATTTCTATCTCCGCGTCGCCGTTCCTGACTGGCCGCCCGGTCAGACGCCACCGCCCGACTTGCTGTGGGGCACGCTCAATACGGTTATCCTGCTCGCAAGTTGCGTCCCGAACCATCTTGCCAAGAAGGCTGCGGAGCGGCTCGACCTGCGCGGCGTCAGAATCTGGTTGATTGTGACGTTCGCCTGCGCCGTCGCTTTCGCCGTCCTGCGCGTCTTCGAGTTTCGCACGCTCAACTGCAAGTGGGACGAGAACGCCTACGGCTCAATCGTCTGGTTGAACCTCGGCTTTCACACGGCGCACCTGCTGACCGACATCTGGGACAGCGTCGTTCTCATCGCCTTGATGTTCATCGGCCCAATCGAGGGCAAACGCTTCGTAGATGTTTCCGAAAACAGCATCTATTGGTACTTCGTCATCGTCATCTGGCTGCCGCTCTACGCGGTCATCTACCTTGCGCCGCGCTGGCTCTAAGACGGGAGTGTGAAGTGATGAGCGAAGCGGATGCGGAGAGTGCGAGAGAGTTCAAGGAGGGCGCGGGGGCGGGCGCGCTGTGGGCGGGCTTGGTCGTCGCGCCTCTGACGACGCTCGTTCAGCAGACGACGAGTTATGCGCTCGTGCATCAGGCTTGTCGGACGGGGCAGGAGTGGTCGCTGCATGTGGCGTCGGTCGTCGCGCTGCTGCTGGTCTGCGGGTGCGCGCTGCTATCTTGGCGCAGTTGGCGGCGGGCGGGCGCGGGAGCAGAGACGGAGGGCGCAGGTGTGCTCCCGCGCAGTCGCTTCATGGCGGTCGTCGGCCTCTTGATAAGCGCGCTCTCGGCGCTCGTCGTCATCGCGCAGTGGATTGCTGTTTTCGTCTACGCACCGTGCCAGAGATGAAGGCCGAAGGAAACAGGACAAAGCAGGGAGGCGCACGGCGCAGTTTTCGCTCGACGGGCGTCGCCTGTCTTTTAGCTTGTACCTTGTGCCTGTTCCCCTTCGCCTTCGCGTCAGCGCATGAGGGCAAGCCTCACCGTCCGTCTGACCTGCTCTGGACATGGGGCTTAGACCCGCTGGTGATAGTCTGCCTCGTGCTGTCGGGTTGGCTCTACGCGCGCGGCGTGCGCAAACTGTGGCGCGCTGGAAGCGGGCGCGGGATTCGGCGTTGGGAGGTGTGGGTTTATGCGGCCGGATGGGCGACGCTCTTCGTCGCGCTCGTCTCGCCGCTGCACCCGTTGGGCGAGGTGCTCTTTTCGGCGCACATGACGCAGCACGAATTGCTGATGCTCGTCGCCGCGCCGCTCGTCGTTCTGGGTCGGCCGCTCGTGGCTTTCCTGTGGGCGCTGCCGCTTCGCTGGGCGCGAAGGGTCGGCGGATGGAGCAGGGCGAAGTGGTTTGCGCGCGCGTGGGCATCTGTCACGAACCCGCTCGCCGCGTGGGTCATCCACGCCGCTGCGCTATGGGTCTGGCACATTCCGCTGCTCTTCGAGGCGACGCTCAAAAGCGACCTCGTACACACGGCGCAGCACATCTGTTTCCTCGGCTCGGCGCTGCTCTTCTGGTGGGCGCTCATTCACGGAGCGCAAGGGCTGACAGGCTACGGCGCGGCCGTGCTCTACCTGTTCACGACTTCCGTGCATAGCGGAGTTCTCGGCGCGCTCATCACGTTCGCGCGGGGCGTGCTCTATGCTCCCTACGCGGAGACGACCGTTTCGTGGGGACTGACCGCGCTCGAAGACCAACAGCTCGGCGGCCTCATCATGTGGATACCGGCCGGGGTCGTCTACATCATCGCGGGGCTGGCGTTGTGCGCGGGCTGGATGCGCGAGTCGGAGCGCAGGGTCTTGAAGAATGAGACGCACGCACTTTCGTATCGCTCGGAGGCGGCGACGGGCTTCGACGCCTGAGAAGTTTTAAGAGGACTAATGACGGACGTGCGAGCGTTGACGAACAGACTCGGACGGGGCGCGACGTGGCTGCTCGCGTCGGCGCTCGTCTGCGTCTTGACAGCCTGCGGCGGCAGTAGCGCAACCGAACGCGCGGCTTCCGAGATGACGGGCGGCGGCGTGCCCTCGCGCGGTCGCGCGAAGATAAGCAAATATGGCTGTCACACTTGCCACACCATTCCCGGCGTCGTTGGCGCAGATTCGCTCGTCGGCCCAGACCTGACGCGCGTGGCGAGCCGCACCTACATCGCAGGCGTCCTGACGAACTCGCCGGAGCACATGATGCGCTGGATACGCGACCCGCGCGGCGTTGACCAACTGACGGCCATGCCCAATCTCGGCGTCTCCGCAGAGGACGCGCGCGACATCGCCAGCTACCTCTACACACTGAAGTGAAAGGCACAAGGCACATAGCACAGGGCAGGGTTGAAGTTGAAAGGGACGCTCCCTCTCGGCTTCAACTGTGCCTTTTAACTTTGACCCTGTGCCTCCTGTCTGGTGCGCTTCCGGCCTGCAACGCCAGACCGCGCGGCGCGCTCGCCTACGTGACGAACGAACGCGGCGGGACGATTACCGTCATCGACACGACGACGGACGAGGTCGTCTCAACCATCGAGGTCGGCGGGCGTCCGCGCGGCGTCCGCCTGAGTCCCGACGGCCAGCGCGTCTACGTCGCGCAGAGCACGCCTTCGGGCAAGCCCTATCGCGCAGAGGAGAACAAAATCGTCGCCGTCGATGCGTCAAGCGGACGTGTCCTTGCGCGCTACGACGTAGGCTCAGACCCCGAACAACTGGCCGTCAGCCGTGACGGCTCGCTCCTCTACGCCTCGAACGAGGACGCAGGCACGGCCTCCGTCACCGAAGTCGAGAGCGGCCGCCTCGTCGCCACGCTCGTCGTCGGCATCGAGCCTGAAGGCGTCACCATCAGCCCCGACGGGCGTTGGGTCTACGTGACGGCCGAGACGAGCAACACCGTCTCCGTCATCGACACGCGCGAGAATCGCGTGGTCGAGACTTTTCTTGTTGACTCGCGCCCGCGCGACACGGCCTTCTCGCCCGACGGCCAGCGCGCCTACGTCACGACCGAAATCGGCCGTACCGTCGCCGTCGTTGACACGGCGACGCACAAGGTCGTCCGCACCGTCCACCTTCCGCGCGCCGAGAACGTCAAGCCGATGGGCGTCGTCGTCTCGCCCGACGGCCGCAGGCTCTACGTGGCGACGGGCAGAGGCAACACCGTCGTCGTCCTCGACGCGGAGAGCTTCGAGGTCATCGCCAACGTCGGCGTCGGTCAACGCGTCTGGGGTCTGGCGCTCACGTCCGACGGCCGGAAACTCTACGCCGCCAACGGCCTCTCCAACGACGTGTCAGTGATAGACACAACCGCGAACCGCGTCGTCAAGAGCATCAAGGCGGGCGACGGCCCCTGGGGCATCGCCATCGAACACTGATTGCGGCAGGAGAACGGACATGCTTAAAACCAGAAGCGCGGGCGGCATAGTTCTCAACCCTGAAGGTCGTGTGCTCGTCGTCAGCCAGAAGGGGACGAGTTGGTCGCTGCCCAAAGGCCACATCGAAGAAGGCGAGAACGAGTTGGAAGCGGCGCGGAGAGAAATCTACGAGGAGTCAGGCATCAGCCATCTGGAATTGATTAAAGAACTGGGCAGCTATCAGAGATTCAAACTCGGCAGAGACGGGCGCGAAGACCACACGGAACTGAAGACCATCCACCTCTTCCTCTTCCGAACCAACGAAACGACGCTCCGACCCGTCGACCCCGACAACCCTGAAGCCCGCTGGCTCGACATCCAAGAGGCCGCCGAACTACTAACGCACCCACACGACAGAGACTTCTTCCGCCAATGCATCCCCATCATTCAAACCTGACGCGCCCGCACACGAATTCTCTTGGGAGTTAATGCCGGAGGTCGGACTCGAACCGACATGAGGAGTGAACCTCGCCAGATTTTGAGTCCGCCGCTCGAATAGTCTAAGGTGACCACGCACACACCACGTAGTTACGTTAGTGCAACGAATTATACTGGGCGATGAGCAGCCAAGAACTAATAGAGCTAATGACACACCGAAGGGGAGGGCAGAGGGTTGTCCCTTTAGCTGTTTTCACGCCCAATGAGAATTATATTGTAGCGGTATATCAAGGAAGCCTAAGCCCGTACGACATTCTTATAAAGTATAGGCAGAGAACTAAAGATAACAGATGGTCTTACATCCGTACCCCAAAGCACATACATTGGGCGGCGGATATGCTAACCAAAACTTATTCTAATCGAGAATTAACCGGACAGTTTTTAGACTTCCTCATTAGAATTTGGTCGCAGACCGTATCTATCAAGACGGAAGAGGCACGGGCTGAGGCACTCAACATAGACCTTTTACTAAACGTTCACCTTCAAGAAGTTGAGAGATACAAGGAACTTGATGAGTATGGAGAGTATCGTATTGAATTTTTGATACTGCTGGCGAAACTTCTAATGATTCAGGAGAAAACCAATCGTGAGGATGCTTACATGTTTGGCAGGCTTCTGCAAAAGTTAAGGGAAGGGAACGACATTTTTTCTATAATTTCTACGGCAACCTTGACCCGTCGTTAGCAGCCTTGGATGACGAGGCCGCCTCATATTTCGCTACTAGTTAACGGCAACAAGCTTATAAATTTTTAGTCGCTAAAACCTCTCTCGCTGCCGTCCGGTCGCCGTTACAACTGATTCTGCGCGGAGCATTGAAGTACTGCAATTCAAATCCGAGGCGTGTGTATAGTTTAACTATGCGTGGCGTAGCTTGGTTAGAGAGCACAACTACCCCGCGATGCTTACCTAGCCATTCCGCGACGCGCTGTTGGTCTTCCCAAGTAAACCCGCCTGCGCTATACGTTGTGAACTCTACATCGTAGGGCGGGTCTGCATAGACGAAGTCGGTCGGCTCAGCTTCCAGCTTCTCAAAATCTGTATCACTAAACTCCCAGCGCGCGAAGACAGAACGATACTGTAAAAAGTCGGAGACGTAGTTGATTGTCTTATAGCTCCCAAACGGCACGTTATACAGCCCGCTACGATTGAATCTGCAAAGCCCGTTATAGCCTGTCCGGTTTAAGTAATAGAAGAGCTGCGCTGCTTCAGGCGATTTAGCTTTGCCCGCCTTGATTAGTTCATTAAAGCGGGCACGATTAGAGTAGAACACATTCCCATCATTGACGGCAGCAATAGTAACCCGCAGCCCGCGCTTAATCTGGCGGTAAAAATTGATTAGATGCTGATTTACATCATTGAGCAAAGCCCGTTCAGGCATTAATCCGAGCGCAACGGACAGCCCGCCACAAAAAGGTTCGACAAGGCGGCGATGCTTATGCTCGCGCCAGATTGGTAGCAGAGAGGGAACGAGCCAACGCTTCCCTCCGGCCCACTTGAGAGGGGGCGATAAGGAGGACTCTAAAAAGCCACCTTTATCGCCAAAGCCATCGAGTCCGGCGAATAAAGGCAACTCTGCTGATTTTCTCCTTATCATTAACCTCATTAAATCTTCCTTAACAGAAGAATTAATAGCTGATGCTATTCTTTATGTCGGCCACGTTATAAAGGAGCATCGCTACAGATGTTAGCGACACGCGCGTCCGCTCATCTGGCTCAACTCCTGAAGCAAATTTGCGCCTGCGGGAAGCGGAATTTGTTGTTTTACTGAGAGTGACTTATGCCGGAGGTCGGACTCGAACCGACATGAGGAGTGAACCTCGCCAGATTTTGAGTCTGGTGCGTATACCAATTTCGCCACTCCGGCTCGTTGGGTGGGGAGGTATGATAGGGGTTGGTGTGGGGCGGCGTCAACCGTTAGGGGGCGGGTGGTTGTCGGGCGGCGCGTGAAGGGGTTAAGATAGTGGCGCTTGAGTGAGTGGCGCGCAGGAGGGGCGCGCAGGTGCTCACACTCTCCCGCCTCCTGTAGTCCGAGATTCCCGTTCCCCGGAGTTGCGCGTTATGTCTGTAGTTCCTCGCGGCAGAGGGCGCGTTCTCATTGCCGACGACGAGCCCGAAATCAGGAACGTGCTGGCGGACTTGCTCGGCGACGCCTACGAGTGTACGACCGTTGACTCGGCTGAGGCGGCGCTCGGACTCCTCCATGCGCGCTCCTTCGACCTCGTTATCAGCGACATCACGATGCGCGGCATGAGCGGATTGGAGTTGATTCCGCACATCAAGGCCAAAGCGCCTGAGACGGTCTTTATCATCATCAGCGGCGCGCAGACGGTCGAGAGCGCCATCGACGCGCTGCGGGTCGGCGCGTTCGATTACCTGATGAAGCCCTTCGACCTGCATCACGTCGAAGCAGCCGTCAGGCGCGCCTTCGAGCACCGCGAGTTGCTCGAAGGGAAGCGACGTTACGAGAACTATCTGGAAGAGATGGTAGCGCGTCGCACGGCCGAACTCGACCGCGCCCTGCGTTCGGTCGAAGACGCCTACCGTACGACGCTCAAAGCACTGACGGCAGCACTCGAAGCGCGCGACCACGAGACGCACGGCCACTCGGAGCGCGTCGTCACCTTCAGTCTCAGACTGGGGCGCGAACTGGGGCTTGACGAAGAGGCGATGCGCGGACTCGAATTCGGCGCGCTGCTGCACGACATCGGAAAAATCGGCGTGCCGGACGCCATCCTCCGTAAGCCTGCCGGTCTCTCGGCCGACGAGTGGAAGCGGATGCGCGAACATCCACTGCACGGGCGGAAGATTCTGAGCGGGATAGAGTTTCTGTCGGGCGCGGCGCGTGTCGTCGCCGAACATCATGAGCGTTGGGACGGGTCTGGCTATCCTCTGGGGTTGAAGGGCGAGGAGATAGACTTAAACGCGCGCATCTTCGCCGTCGCAGACGCCTTCGACGCGATGACCAGCGACCGCGTCTATCGCCGAGGCATCCCTTACGAAGAGGCTGCGGCCGAGTTGGACGCGCACGCCGGAGTTCAGTTCGACCCACGCGTCGTCGAGGCGTTTCATCGTGTGCCGCGCGAGGAGTGGGACGAGTTGCGCCGTCTTCCGCATCGGGAGAAGCGACGCGAGCAGCCTGCGGCCTTGCTGCGTCGGCACGAAGAGGCAGCGGAAACCATCCACGCGCACGACTCAGGGATGGCCGCGCACGTTCACTAGAGAGTTTTGACGGAAAAGCTGAAGGGGCACGCGTGAGAGATTGCACGCGTGCCCCTTTGGTCTTTCGGTCGGAAGGTCGTTCGCATCTATTGCATCGCGCCGACGACGTAGCCGCGACGCGCGCGCAGTTGCAGTCCGATGCGGCGCGGGCTGACGCGTATGCGCCGGTACTCTGTGGCCGAAGAGGTTGCGAGCGGTCGTTTCGGGCGGTAAGTGACGACGTACTGCGCGCCGACCTCGCGCGCAACCTCCGCGCCCTTCGCCACCATCTCTTCATCGCTCGACGGCAGCAGCAGCCAGCCGCCCGTCTCCTCCGCCAGAGCCTTGAGTCGTTCTTCGCCCTTCTTGAGCGCGCGTTCGTAGGCCTTGTTCTGTTTCCTGAGCGCGGGGTCAACGCGCATCCCCGTGTTGACGGGCGGCGGGTGGATGCCCGCGCTGCCCATGCCGGGCGGACGCGTCGGGTCGATACCGATGGTCGCGATGTCCGCGCGCGACTGCGCTATCCCCGGCGCTTCCTTCGGGCGCTCGCGTTCCTTCATCACCTTCCGCCCGACGGTCGCGTAGCTGATGATGTGTATCGTCGCCTGCGCGGCGGTCAAACGTCTGAGCGCTTCTGCGGCCTGCGCCTTCGTCTCCGGCGTGTCGATGCCGACGCGCAGCATCGCTTCCTGCGGGTCGAACTTGCCGGGCGCTTCAACGCCGTCGGTGACGAGCACGAGATGACGATTGCCGACGGGTTGCGTCTCTAAGAGCGCGGCGGCGCGGATGAGCGCCTGCGACAGACGCGAGCCGCGTCCGAAGGAGACTTTGCTCTTGATGGTGCGCGTCACCTGCTCGCGGTCGGTCGTCCAATCCTGCACGACCTCGGCGCGGTTGTTGAACTGAAGCACGGCCACCGCATCGCCTTCGCGCAGGTTGGCGACGACGTTCGCCGCAATCGCGCGCGTCGTCTGAAGACGCACGGCCGGGTTGAGTTCGCTGCCCGTGCCGACGACGAGCAGGACGCTGGCAGGGATGCGCCTCACGCTCTTGACCTGTTGCGGCACGTCGTCTTCGACGACGAGCACGTCGTCAATCTCAAGGGTCGGGTCGAAGCGCCCCTTCTCGTCGTAGGCGAAGACGGGGATGCGTACCTCTTCCGTGAAGACGCGTTCGTCGTCTTCCGTCGCAGGCGTCGGCTGCGGGCGCGGCACGGGGCCGCGTTGCGCTTGGGCGGACGACGCGAAGAGTCCCACCGCGAAAATCGTCAGGATGATGGATGAGAGCGTGCGGCGCATATTCATGGGCGCTCCTTCAGTAGACAAGGGGATTGCTCGATTGCTGCCCCTGTCTGATGCTCGCCGGGCGAGGCGGGGTTCGCCTGCGCGCAAATTTCGGACGACTGCCGATGAGCCTTCGCTTCAACGTGCGTTGAGCTTGCGCGCCTGCGATTGGACGGCCGTGATGGCGACGGCATCGACGATGTCTTCGGCCTTGCAGCCGCGCGAGAGGTCGTTGCAGGGCTTGTCAAGCCCTTGCAGGATGGGGCCGATGGCGGTCGCTCCGGCGAGCCTTTCGGTCAGCTTGTAAGCGATGTTGCCGGCCTGCAAGTCCGGGAAGATGAGGACGTTGGCACGCCCCGCGACAGGCGAGCCGGGAGCTTTCGACTCGCCGACGCGCGCGACGAGCGCCGCATCCGCCTGAAGCTCGCCGTCGATTTCCATGTCTGGCTGGCGCGCGCGCACCGTCCGCGTCGCCTCGATGACCTTGTCAATCAGCTTATGTTCGGCGCTGCCCTTCGTCGAAAACGAAAGCATTGCGACGCGCGGCTCGACTTCGAGCAGGGCGCGGCAGGAGTCGGCCGAGGCGATGGCTATCTCGGCCAACTCTGCGGCCGAAGGCTCGATGACGACGCCGCAGTCGGCGTAGATGAGTGCGCCTTCGGCTCCAATCTCCGTGCGCGCGAGCGCCATCACGAAGAAACTCGACACCAGCTTGAAGCCCGCGCGCACGCCGACGCAGTGGAGCGCGGCGCGTACCGTGTGCGCGGTCGTGTTTGTCGCACCGGCGACGGAGCCATCGGCGCGTCCCTGTCGCACCAACAGGTTGCCGTAGTAGAGCGGGTCGCGGACGGCGAAACGCGCCTCGTCGGGCATCACGCCCTTGGCGCGTCGCAACTCGTGATAGAGCGCCGCCGTCTTGTCGAAGTCTGCGGCGCGCAGGTGGTCAATCAACTCGACGCCGCCGAGGTCAACTCCGGCCTCGCGCGCCGCCGCCCGTATCTTCTCCTCGCTGCCGAGCACTGTCACGCGCGCGATGCGGTCGCGCGCGCACGCGGCGGCGGCGACGACCGTGCGCGGGTCTTCGCCTTCCGGGAGGACGATGTGTTGCAGGTCTGAGGCGGCGCGGCGGCGGATGCGTTCGAGTATGGACATGGAAAGAGAGTCGTCAGTCGTCAGCCATCAGTCGAGAGAGTTTGTCTGCGCGGAGATTATAAACGATGAGAGATGGGCGGGGAACTCGATGAGGTCTTTCGGATGATTGCTGAACGCGGGTCAGCCAATGAGGCGGTCGGCGGCGGCGGCGAGCAGTTTGACGTAGGTCGGGTCGCTGGTTTTGAAGGCGCTGAAGTGGCGTGCTTCGAGGTCTTCAACGTCGAAGCCCTCTTCGTCGAGGCCGACGAGCGCGACGCTCATCGTCGGCGAGTCGGCGATGACTATCCACTCGCGCGCAAGCGCAAAGCCGGGCGCAAGTTCGGTGACCTTCATGTTGGGATGGCGCGGCGGCGTCCAGTCAGGCTCGCCGAAGACGTAGAGGCGCTCCGAGAGGTCTGCGATACGCATGTAGCGTGCGACGACCGGCTCCATGCGAGAGAGACGCTGGAAGCCGGCGTAGACGCGCCCGCCTCGATTGGCTCTGAGCAGCAGTTCGTTTTCGATAAGCAGGCTCGCGTACTCCATCGAGGGAACGAGCGCGCGAAAGCGGAACGTGTCGCGCTCGCAGAAGTCTCTGCGCGAGATATGCAAGACTTCGCCCAAGTCCTCTGTGGTGTCACCGGCGACCGCGAGCGCGTATTCGAACATCGAAAAATCTTTCACGGCGAATCCCAGTCCTCCGGCGCGCAAACCGCGCCGATTCTTTCTAAACCCTCGACTGTTCGCCCGCGTTACGAATTGTTCGTGAAATTGTTGTGCGTGAGGCAGGAGACGCGCTTTTTGTTGTGATTGACTATTGATATCCCGCCTTTGCTGGAAGGGGAATCCTATGCGAGGAGGCGACCATGCGAGCACGAAAATCACCGGCTGCCTGAGTGAGTCCGCCCCGATGTCCGATATCTGACGGCCTATCGCCTGTCCGGGCGATTATGGTTTCATGCTCTGCCTCTCCAACTCTGCGGTCTTATCCCGGTCGGCCTGAGCTTTGGCCTTCTCGCCAACCTTTTCATATGCCAGTGCTCTATTTTGATATGCCATTACGTAATGGGGATTGAGTCGGATGGCCTCAGAATAGTCGGCGATGGCACGCTTGGAGTCGCCTTTGTCGGAGTAGGCTCTGCCACGTTCGTGGTAGGCGAGTGCATTTCGAGGGGATAGTTTGATGGCCGTGTCGAAGTCGGCAATCGCGCGGTCATAGTCGCCTTTTTTGGCGTAAGCAGCGCCCCGAAGATAATAGTAACGGGTAACGCTCTGGCTATCTGCGGAAACAGCTTTTACAGGTGTTAGTCGGATGGCCTCCGAACAGTCGGCGATAGTGCGGTCGAAGTCGCCTTTGCCGAAGTAAGCAATGCTCCGGTGGTAGTAGGCATGCGCATCTTGAGGGCGTAGCTGGACGACTTGGTTGAAGTCGGCGAACGCGCGTTCGTAGTCGCCTTTACTGAGGTAAGAATGGCCTCGATAGTTGTAGGGCACAAAATATTGAGGTGTTAACTCGATGGCCTTGTCGTACTCGGCAACCGCGCGGTCGAGGTCGCCCTGATGGCGGTAAGCATTAGCACGGTATTCGTAGACGCTCGCCAGTCTTGGGTTTATTTGAAGCGCCTTGTCGAAGTCAGCCGTTGCCAAGTCATAGTGCCCCAGGGCGTGATGGGCTGCCCCTCTGCAAAAAAACTCTTGGTCGGTGTACGGGTTCGTCAGCAGTGGCAACGCCTGTTCGGCAAGCACCTTAGCCCGCTCAATATCTCCCTGCTCAAAGGCAATCGAACTCAACAGGCCATATACCACGCCCTGCTGCCGTTTCCTGTAGTCGGGGGAATTGTAATCGGGCGGCAGCGGGGTTGGGGTCGGCATCGCTGGCGGTGTCGGCGACAACTTATCAAACTCCACATCCGTCGGTTTAATGATTGGGAGTGTCGGCGCGCTCTCAGCCTTCGATTGCGCCGACTTGTCAGCATCAGGTGATGATGTCGGCGTCTGTGCAGACGCGAGCGACGAGAGAAGGACTGGCAACAAAACCGCGAAGAGTAGTTTTTTCACGTTCACATCTCCAAACGGCGCGGTGAGTCGCACGCCGAGGTCAGACTGTAGGCTGTACTTCATCGATGCTGTGGCTCACGCCCGCATAGAGTATGTGCGGGCGATAGGTGCTCCGCGCTGAAAGCCGGTGACGACGACGGCTTGAGCTACGATGGTCTATCAAGGTGCGTGAGGATTGAGGAATATCAATCAGCAACAAGACTGCAAATTGACTGTGGGTGTGAGTCAATCGTCTCGG
This sequence comes from Pyrinomonadaceae bacterium, assembly GCA_035942915.1. Taxonomy (GTDB): domain Bacteria; phylum Acidobacteriota; class Blastocatellia; order Pyrinomonadales; family Pyrinomonadaceae; genus DASZCR01. The sequence goes on from DASZCR010000176.1 coordinate 14,638, forward strand.
CGACGCCTTATATCATAAGGTCGAGAGACAGACAATATTTTCGAGGTGGCGGCAATCGGTCGCGGTCGCCAAACCTCACGCGATGAAGGGCGGCGTTTCAAACTGAGATAGTAGGAAAATCTTCGCGCCCGCAGATGAGCGCAGATGGTCGCCGAAGGCTGCGAAGAATTCGCCAGCGTGTGGTGTGCTCGGCGGACGGAGCTTTAGGCGCGCAGCGCGTCGAGCAGTTTTTCGTGGATGCCGCCGAAGCCGCCGTTGGACATGACGGCCACCACGTCGCCCTCGCGCAGTTCGGGCGCGAGGTGGCGCACAATCTCTTCAGCGCCCTCGATGCGATGCGCGGGGCGGCCTGTCCCGGCAATCTCTGCAACCAACTCGCCCGTGTCGAGCACGCGCCCCTTCTCCGTCGCCTTCCCCTTGTCGAACACGTCTGCGACGACGACGTAGTGCGCGTTCGAGAGCGCATCGACGTAGTCCTTCTGAAAGACGGCGAGGCGCGAAGACCATGAGCGCGGCTCGAAGACGGCGACGAGACGGCGGTCGCGGTAACGCGCGCGCAGGGCGAGCAGCGTCTCGCGGACGGCCGTCGGGTGATGTGCGAAATCGTCAATCACGGTCACGCCCCGTTCCTCGCCGCGAATCTGCATCCGCCGACGCACGCTCTTGAAGGTGGCGAGCGCGTCCGCGATGGCCGCGCGTTCGACGCCCCACGCGTCTGCGGCGACGATAACGGCCAGACAGTTCCGCACGTTGAAGTCGCCGATGAGCGGCGTCTCGAACTGCGCCCATTCATGCCCTTCACGAAAGACGCGGAAGCGCGTCAGAGAGCCGGACGTGTAGTCAATCTCGCGCGCCTGCCAGCGCGCGTCCTCGCACGTCCCGAACGTCTCAAGCTGCGTGTAGAGACGCGCGCCCATGTCGGAGACGACGGCGCGCACGTTCGGGCTGTCCCAACCGGCGACCAGACGGCCGTTTGACGGCACGGTGTTCATCAGACGACGAAAGGCCAGCTTGACTGCGTCGAGGTCTTTGTAGATGTCCGCGTGGTCGAATTCGATGTTGCCGACGATGGCCGTCTCCGGCAGGTAGTGCATGAACTTCGGCCCCTTGTCGAAGTAGGCCGTGTCGTACTCGTCGCCTTCGACGATGACGTAATCACTGTCGGTGACGCGGAAGCTGACATCGAAGTTCTGGACGACGCCGCCGACGAGGAAGGTCGGATTGAGGCCGCCGCGTTCCAAGACCCACGCGGCGATGCTCGTCGTCGTCGTTTTGCCGTGCGTGCCTGCGACGACGAGCGAGCGCCGGCCGCGTATGAACTCCTCTTTGACGACCTCGGCCTGCGAGCGATAGAGCAGCTTGCGGTTGAGCGTCTCTTCGACCTCCGGGTTGCCGCGCGGGATGGCGTTGCCGACGACGACGCAATCGGGCGCAGGCGTCAGGTGCTCCGCCTTGTACCCTTGCGCGACCTCGATGCCGAGCGACGCGAGCATCGTGGACATCGGCGGATAGACGTTCTCATCCGAGCCAGTCACGCGGTGGCCGCGCGCCTGAAGCATCCCTGCGAGCGAACCCATCGCCGTTCCGCAGATTCCTATCAGGTGATAGTGCATAAGTTAAAAGTGATAGGTGATAGGACGAGAGTGATAGGTGATGGGTGAGAGGTGATAGGTGAAAGACGGGTTTTATCCTCTCACCTCTCACCCATCACCTATCACTTGTCACTCGTCACTGTAGTTGGAATCGTAAAGCTGAAAGTTGAGCCTTTGCCGACCTCGGAGGTGGCGGAAATCTTGCCGCCGTGCAGTTCGACGAGTTGGCGCGTGATGTAGAGTCCGAGTCCCGTGCCCTTCTCGCTGCGCGTGGCGCGGCTGCGCGCCTGCTCATACTTGTCGAAGAGCCGTTCGATGTCTTCGGCCGGGATGCCGACGCCGGTGTCTGTGACGCGGATGCGAACCATCCCGTTCTCCGGTTCGGCGCGCACTTCGACGCGTCCGCCCTTCGGCGTGAACTTCAGAGCGTTCGACAGAAGGTTGACGAGGATGCGCCGCAACTTGGCGCGGTCGGCTCTGAGCATCGGCAACTCTGCGGGCAGAGTCTCGACCAGTTCAATCTCCTTCTCGCGCGCGAGCGGCTCCATCGCTTCGCGCAACTCGCGCGCCAGCGTGTGAAAGTCGGTCGAAGTGAGGTCGAGACGCATCGTGCCGGATTCGAGTTTCGAGGCGTCGAGCAGGTCGTTGACCAACTCGATGAGGTTCTGCGTGTTGCGCTCCATCATCGCCACCATGTTCTTCTGCTCCGGCGAGAGTTCGCCGAGGCGACCCGAAGTGAAGAAACTGATGACGCCGCTGATGACCGTCAGCGGCGAGCGCAGGTCGTGCGTGGTGAGCGCCAGAAACTCCTCTTTCAGTTCGGCCAACTCGCGCAGCTTGGCGTTGGCCTCGTTCAATTCGCGGTTGCTCTCTTCGAGGCGGCTGTTGACCTGTTCGAGTTGCTCGCGCTTCTCTTCGAGTTCGGCGAGCACTTCGACAAGGTCGCGGTTCTGTCTCTCCAACTCTTCGATGGCCGACTCGTCAACCTCCGAGCCGAAGTATTCGCGCAGTTCGGGGATGCGCTCCTTGACATTGGCGGCGTCGGTCGGCGGCAGCCACTTGACGACCGTGACGCGCGTGCCGCGTTCGGGCGCGGTCTCGATGTCGAACTCGTCCATCAGGCGGCGCGTTCCGGCGATGCCGACGCCGAGACCGGAGAAGGAACGATAGCTGCCGCGCATGATGGCGCGCAGGCGCGCCTCGTCGATGCCGGGGCCGTCGTCGCGCGCCGTCACCTGAAGGCCGAGCGTGTGCTTGCCGCGCTCGGCCACCGAGAGCGTGATAGCGCCGGAGCGCGCGTACTCGTAGATGTTGCGCGTCAGTTCGGAGATGGCGGTCGTAATCTTGATTTGCGTGGTCGGGTCGAAGCCCATCTCGCGCGCCAGACGGCGGACGCGGTCGCGCACCTTGATGATGTCGGCCTCGCGCCGGACGTAGATGTCGCCAAGCCTGATGGATGTGATGCCTTGCATGTTAGTAGAACTCATTTGACGACCATCACGGTAGCGTCGTCGGTGTCGCGCCCGAAATCGCGCAGGAGAACGCCCGCTATCAACTGCGGACTCTTGCGCAGCAGCCCCGGATAAGCGCCGATATCCCACGTCGCGCTGAGTCCGTCGGAGGCCAGCACGATGGTTGCGCCCGGCGTCCAGCGGTGCGGCCAGACGCGCAGGTTCGGGGGCAGACGCACGCCGAGCGTGCCGTTATTGGGAATCGGGCGCGCAGGCTCGTCCGAGCCGAAGACGCGCGCCTCGATGTTGCCAACGCCCGCGTAGTGAAAGGCTTCGTTTTCGCGGTCGAGAATTATCGCGCCGACGACTGCGCCGCGTGTGGCGCGCAGGGCGTCGTGCGCCGCGTGCAGCATCTCTGCGAGCGGCTCGCCCTGCCACTGTGCGAGCGAGTCGAGCGCGACCGAAGCGGCCTCGTGCGCGCCGCGACCGTGACCGAGTCCGTCAATCACGGCGAAGAGCGTCTGGCTGCGATAGCGTCTGATGTAATAAGCATCGCCGTTCACATCTTCGCCCGCGCGCGGCCGACTCCACGCGCCGATGCGGTCGTCGAAACTATCGTCGGCAGAGCGCACGTCGCGCGCGTGCGGCGCGACCCACTTGCGCCCAAGGATGGCCGTGCCGTGCGTTGTGCGTCGGCGGCGGACGAGCCGCGAGGTCGTCCCGCGCACGGTCGAGTAAACGTCAAACTCGTCGAGCAGGCGTTGCAGCGCGCCGAGTCCACCGCCGAGACTGCCGCCCGACGAGACGCCGTCGAGGATGGCGCGTTCCACGTCGAAGATGCCCGGCCCCTTGTCCCAGTAGAACAGTTCGACGCCGGGCGCGCGGCCGAGCGGCGTCGTCCAATGGAGACAGCCGCCGGAGGTCGCATAGCGCGCGGCGTTGGTTCCTATCTCCTGCACGACGATGTCGAGTTCGGCCAGTGCTCCTTCGTTGAAGCCGAGCGGTGAGGCGAAGCGACGGACGGCACGGCGCGCCGCGCCGACCTGCGCGTCGTCACTGATTGACAGTGTATGGAAGACTCGCACGTTCACAAAGGAATGAGGGCAGAGGGATGAGGGATGAAAATGAAAACAGACTGTCTTTAGTTCACCCCTCGGCCCTCATCACTCACCCCTTTCTTCAAATCCAGCGCACGACCGTCACGCGCGTACCTGCGCCGACGGTCGACTCAATGACGAATTCGTCGACGAGCCGCTTCGACCCCGGAAGTCCTTTGCCGAGACCGCCCCCGGTCGTAAAGCCGTCGCGCATGGCGGCCGAGATGTCCGGGATACCGGGGCCTTTGTCCTCGAAGATGAGGCGCAAGCCTTTTCGTCCCAATGCGCTCTCGGTCGGCTGCGCAATCATCAAACCGCGTCGCGCGTACTTGACGACGTTGCGCGCCAGTTCCGACGTGACGGTGGCGAGGCGTGTCTGGTCAATCATGCGAAAGCCGAGGGCGGCGGCCAAGGCGCGCACCTCGTTGCGAGCGGCCGAGATATCCTGCTCGTTCTCAAGCGCGATTGATCTGCTCGGCAATCCCTGTTAACTCCCTGTAAGCGGCATCGTCCTCATCTTCGTCGATGCCGAACTCGCCGCGCAGCAGCTTGATGCCTTCGTCAACGTTCAGCACGGTATCAACGCCCCGCAGTTCAAGTCCCAACTCGACGAGCGTGATGGCGACGGCCGGTTGCATGCCGACGACGACGGTGCGCGCGTCCATGATGCGCGCCATCGCGGCGATGTCCGAGAGCACGCGTCCGATGAAGGAGTCAACCATCTCCAGCAGAGAGATGTCGATGAGGACGCCGCGCGCGCCCGTGCGCTCCAGTTCCGAGAGGATGCGCTCCTGCAAGAGCATCACCGTCTGGTCGTCCATATCGACCTGAATCGGAACAATCAATACGCGGCCAACTTTGAGAATCGGAATGCGTGAACCTTCCATCGTTTCCTTTGCGTCCTTTCGGGTTGGGAGCGTCAGAATCGGCTCGGCGGCACGTCGCCGCTCTCCCGGCGCTTGGTGGCGTCGCCGATGGTCGTCGCCTGTTCGGCCAGCGCGTTGGCAGCCGCCATCGCGTCCTTCGTGCCGTTCGTCATCTGCGCGAGCGCCTTGGCGGGAACGACGGCGCGGCCGACCATTTCGAGGGCGAGTTTGATGCCGTCCGACATCTGCGCGCGCGTCGTAATCTGCGTGAGGTCGATGCCGAGTTGCACCATCGTCTGCGCGATGGCGGGGCTGACGCCGGTCAGGATGCAGCGCGCACCCATCAGACGCGCGGCCGTGACGGTCTTGATGAGATGGTTGGCGACGAGCGTGTCCATCGTGCGGACGCCGGTGATGTCGAGAATAGCGATGGTCGAGCCGGTTTCGACCACCTTTTGGAGCAACGATTCCATCATCATCTGCGCGCGGCGCGAGTCGAGCGTGCCGATGATGGGCAGCGTCAGGATTTTGTCCCAGACCTTGATGACGGGCGTCGAAAGTTCAAGCATGTCGGCGCGCTGCTGGCGGATAATCTCCTCGCGCGAGCGGATGAAGTTCTCGACCATGACAAGCCCCATCTTGTCGAGAAGGCGCGTGAAGTAGTTCATCTCGCGGACGAGGCTTTCGGCGTCGCCGCCGAGCTCTTCGGCCAGCAGTGGAATCACGACGTTGCGCAGCGAGAGGATGTAGGTGGCGTTCTCGGTCGGCGTGTAGCCTTTGACGGCGCGCATGTGGGAGATGTCGTTGAGATAGGCGCGCAGGTCTGCGAAGACGGGGTCGTCGAAGTCCGCGTCTCCGGCTTCGGGGATGGCTTGCGCCAGCATGTCCAAGACCTGACGGGACTGCTGGCGGAGGTCTTTCTTCGAGATTAACTCATCGCGGAACTCCTGCGCCTCAAGGCGCTCGGAAATCCAGAGGTTGAGAATCTCGTCGCGGCGTGTCGAGAGTAGGTCAACGACGCGACGCCGTTCGGATTGGGAAGAAGTGCTCTGTTCGGCCATCTTTCTCCTCACTTGAGAGGCGCGCCGCCCGTGTCGGCAGTTGCTCGCCGGGCGGGCGCGCCGCGTGTGTCTCTCTGCCTGCTGGTGTGTCCGGCACAGAGCGGAAATTTTCGGTCGCCGTGTTCGATTTGGGGGTGTTAAGAGACGACGCTGTTTATCTTAGCATCGCGGCAGGGAAAATCAACTGCGACCGGGCAGGGGGCGCAAAGGTGGCGTCGGAAGAGGGGCAGACGAGCGCGAGCGCGACACAAACTGCGTCGGCCGCGCGGGCGCTCGTCGGCGCACCGAGGCGATTTTCGGCGGGTGTTTGTCGCCGCCGCAGTCTCGCGGCAGACGAGTCGGCACGGCCTTACTGCCGCTTCTGCATCGTGACGGTGACGAGCGGGCTGTCGCCCGACGTGCGGCTGTAGGAGACCCAGTATCCGGCCTTCGGGTAGGTGACCATCTTGTGCAGCGAGCCGTCCGGCTTCGGCTCAATCTCGCTGCCGAGGACGGCCTTCGGCGTCGGCACGCCGTTGGCCGTCCCGTTCAGGTAGACGGCCGCGACGGCGAAGACCTTCTTCTCCTTGTCGTAGAAGACCTGCGCCGTCTCGGTCTCGGAGAAGACGTAGAAGTCCTGCGCGTCGCCTTTGTCGGCCGGGTCGCCGAGCAGTTTACGCGCCTCGTCGCAGGTCATGCCGATACGGACGCCCTTGAACTCACGATAAGGAGGCGCATCCTCGTCCTTCGTCTGTTGGACGACGGGCAATTTCTGTGCGGGCGTCTGAGCTTTCTGCTGCGCGTGGGCGACGTGCGCGAGGGCTAAGAGACCGGCGCAGAGAGTTGCGGCGGCCGTGCGCGTGCTGAAGGGTGGGGTGAAACGAAGCATGGTTTCCTCCTTCGGAAGAAGTGTCCGGGTTCAGGGATGATGACGGAACGGTTGACGGAAACAGGCCGGGCGGCCTGACTGGCAAACCCTTGCTTCGCGCGCGACAATATGCCAACAGCGCCCGCCAAGTCAATATGTGAAGACGCGAGTCCGCAGTCTGAAGTCAGAGACCTTTGACTTCAGACTTCAGACTTTCAGACTTTATTTCAGATTTGGATGCCGCGAACCTTTTCGGGCTTCTTCTCCGGGGCGGGTTTGGCGGCGAGCACGGCCTCGTCCTGTGCGCGTCGGCGGCGCGCGCTCTCCGAGTGCCAGCGCGCCCATTCGTCGGGCGCGTCGAAGGTCTCGCCGCCGTGACGCGTGATGCGCTCGCGGACGCGGCACATGACGGGCGTGTTGACGCCGACGCCGCTAATCACGGCCTGACCCTTCGTCAGCGCGGGCAGTTCGGCTAACAGTTGTCGTCCCGCGCCCTCGACCGATTTAGCCACCGTGTCTTGGTCTATCGGGTTGACGATGCGCATGATGACCTGCGTCATGCACTGCGAGAGCACGTCCTGGTCGAGTTTGCCGGGGCGCTGGGTGATGAGGCCGATGCCGACGCCGAACTTACGCCCCTCGGAAAGTATCTGCTTGAGGATATTGGTCGAGACGACGGTCTGTCCGGCCGGGGCGAAGCGGTGCGCCTCTTCGAGCAGCGTGAAGACCGGATAGGGAAGGTGCGTGTCGCTCTGCGCTTCGGCCTCGCCGCGCACGGTCGCCATGCGCGCCTTGTTGACGCGGCGCAGGAGCGTGGCGACGACCACCTGCTGTTCGTTCTGTTCGATGTCGGAGAGTTGGAGGACGGTGCAGCGACCGGGTCGAAACAGTTCGGCGAGCGGGATGTGCTCTGTGTCCGAGAAGATGGAGCCGGGTTTGTCGAAGCGCGAGTCGAGACGCCAGAGCAGTCCGTCGATGGAACTGGCGTTCGAGGATTCGCTGCGCTCGCTGCCCTCATACTTCTGTTCGGTGACGGCGTCGCGCAGGTCGTGATAGCCCCACAATCCGCGCGCTCCGCGCTCGCTGGCCGTCAACTTCCGGTAAGCCTGCGAGAGAAAGTGGAGCATCTTGTCGGACGTGCCTTCGGGGAGCAGGTACTTGATGTCGGCCTCCGTGAGCGACGAGAAGCGGACACGGACGCGGTCGTGCGTGTAGATTTTGACTTCGGGCTGGTAATCGTCGCCGACGGCGCGAAAGCGCGCATCGGTCTCGATGGAGCGCAAGGTGTCGTATTCGCCGTGCGGGTCAACGATGAGCACGGCCGCGCGGTTGTAAGGCATCATCAACTCTTCGACGATGACGCCCGCCGTGTAGGACTTGCCCGCGCCGGTCGAGGCGAGGATGGCGAGGTGCGTGGAGACAACCTCCTTGATGGAGAGGACGATGGGCACTTCGCCTGCGCCGCGCGTCAGGAGACTGCCGACGTGAGCCGAGCCGGTGTCGCCTTCGCGCCGCGCCGAGAGCATGGCCGAGAGCGTTTCGGAGGAAGCGAGGCGGACGGGGTCGCCCGGCGCGGGCGGGATACGCGGGTTGACGAAGTCTCCCATCCGCGCGCTGAAGTAGCCGATGGTTTCGACCGTGATTTCGTAGAGTTCGCAGCTTTGCCCGTCGAGGCCGATGAGCGAGGAGATGAGCGCGGGCGGCGTTTCGGGGTCGGAGGCGAAGGCGTCCGGCAGATTGCGCACGAGCCTCCGCCCGGTGATGTTGCCGACGATGCGCCGCTCCTCCGCGCCGTCGCGCGCAACGTAGTAGACGAACTCTCCGATGCGCGCTCGCGCGTGGTCGGCCGTGATGAAGAGATACTCGTGCGGCAACTCGCCCGGCCCCTTGACCGTTCCGGCCAGCGAGTCCGTGATGGCGTCGTGTGAAAGACTCATGCGTGAAAAACTCTTAAGGAAGAGGGTTGGAGCCAACAGCCGATGAACGCGAGCGACGCGGCCGAGTATATCACGCC
>DASZCR010000177.1:0-5399 GCA_035942915.1 Pyrinomonadaceae bacterium
CGATTTCCAGCCCGAAGCCTTCGAGGGCTGAAACCTTCGGCGGGTGGTTCGTCAACAGGAGGATGCGGCGCAGACCCAGTTCGTGAAGTATCTGCGCGCCGACACCGTAATCGCGCGACGTGCCGTAGCCGGTTTCGATGCTCGCCTCCTGCTTCGTGCAGCCGCGCTCCTGCATAATGGCGTAAGTGCGGAGTTGATGAATGAGGTCGAGGTTGTTTTCGCGCTGGCGCAGGTAGAGGACGACGCCGCGCCCCTCGGCCGCAATCTTCTCAAGCGCCGTGTGAAGCTGAAAGCCCGTATCGTCCATCAACGAGCCGAACATATCACACGTCACATTCTCGGTATGTACGCGAACGAGCACGGGCTCTTCGGTCGCCACCTCGCCCATCATCATCGCCAGATGGACATCGCCGTTCATCACGTTTTCAAAAGCGACGGCGCGGAAGCTGCCATAGACGGTCGGCAACTCCGTCTCGACGGCGCGTTTGACCAGCACCTCCTTGCGCATCCGGTAGCGGACGAGGTCTGCGACCGAGATGATTTTCAGGTTGTGCTGCGCGGCGAACTCTTCGAGTTGTGGCAGGCGCGCCATCGTGCCGTCCGGGTTCATAATCTCGCAGACGACCCCCGCCGGGTAGAGTCCGGCGATGCGCGCAATGTCAACGGCCGCCTCGGTCTGCCCCGTGCGGACGAGGACACCGCCATTTTTGGCGCGGAGCGGGAAGATGTGGCCGGGACGCGCGAGGTCTTGCGGGCGTGTCTTCGGGTCGACGGCCGTCAGGATGGTCGTCGCGCGGTCGGCCGCCGAGATGCCGGTCGTCACGCCTTTGCGCGCCTCGATGGAGACGGTGAAGGCCGTGCCGAGGTAAGAGGTGTTGTCGGCGACCTGCATCGTCAATTGCAACTCGTCGCAACGCTCCTCTGTAAGCGGCATGCAGATGAGGCCGCGCGCGTGCGTCGCCATGAAGTTGATGATTTCCGGCGTCACACATTCGGCGGCGCAGACGAGGTCGCCCTCGTTCTCGCGGTCTTCGTCATCGACGATGATAATCATGCGGCCATCGCGGATGTCTGCGGCGGCGTCTTCAATGGAGGCAAAAGGCATGTCAGTCGGTGCTCGCTTACTCGAACCGATGTCTGGGAGATGGGGAAGTCGGAAGTTATGTTAACCGAAACGAGGGGCTTTTGGCGACCCTAAAAAACCGCCCTTATTTGAAGCCGAGACGCGCCAGTTGCTCGACCGTCACGCCCGCCTCCGCCCCTCCGCCCGCCGCCTCGCCGCGCCCCGTCGTCAGTATCCGCTCGACGTACTTGGCGATGATGTCAACTTCGAGATTGACCGCATCGCCCGGTCGCAGGCGCGAGAGGTTCGTCACCGCCCACGTCTTCGGGATGACGGCAATCTCGAAGTGTTCTTCGGCCAGCGCGGCGACCGTCAGGCTGATGCCTTCGACGGCGACCGAGCCTTTGTAGACGAGGTAGCGCGCCAACTCCGGCGGATAGCCGATGCGGACAGTCCAGGAGCCGCCGTGCTCCTCTGCGCCGAGGAAGCGCCCGCGCCCGTCCGTGTGTCCCTGTACGATGTGGCCGCCGAGACGCGTCGTCGGAGTGACGGCGCGTTCGAGGTTGACGACCGACCCGGCGCGCAGGTTGCCGAGCGTCGAACGCTGCAAAGTCTCGCGCGAGCCGTCGGCCGCAAACGAATCGGCGCGCACGTCGAGAGCCGTCAGGCAGACGCCGTTGACGGCGATGGAGTCGCCCTCCTGTGTGCCTTCGGCGACGACGCGCGCCTCGACCGTCATCCGCACGCCCTCGCCGCGCCGCTCAAGCGAGCGCACGCGCCCCAACTCCTCAATGATGCCCGTAAACATTTTCAGCCTTTACGACAACTCGCGCCGCCGCTCGCGGATGGTTTCAATCATGCGTTGGAAAACATCTTCGATGGGAAGTTCCGTGGTGTCGATAACGACGGCGTCGGCAGCGATGGCAAGCGGCGAGTCGGCGCGCGTCGAGTCGCGCCGGTCGCGCGCGTTGATGTCTGCAAGCGTGTCCTCGTAGGTCTGGTCGCCACGCTCGCGTCGTTCCTCGTCGAAGCGGCGTTTGGCGCGCTCTTCGGGGACGGCCGTGAGGAAAAACTTCACGTCGGCATTGGGGAAGACGACCGTGCCGATGTCGCGCCCGTCGAGGACGATGCCGCCCGGCGCGCCCATCTCGCGCTGTCGCCTGACAAGTTCGCGCCGCACGGCCGGAAGCGCCGAGATGACCGACGCCGTGTGCGTAATCTGCTCGGAGCGAATCTCTTCAGAGACATCCTCGCCGTCGAGCCTCACCTGTAGCGAGTCGGGGTCGCCCGCGAGGTCAACCTCCGAACGGCGCGCCACTTCGGCGACGGCGCTCTCGTCCGTCGTGCTCACGCCTGCGCGCGTGACGGCCAGCGCGACGGCGCGGTACATCGCGCCCGTGTCGATGTAGAGCAGTCCGAGTTCGCGCGCGACGAGGCGGCCGAGCGTTGACTTGCCCGCGCCCGAAGGGCCGTCGATGGCGATGATGACGGGTCTGCTGTTGGTGCTCATACGGATGAAGAGCGCTGCTGTCGCGCGCCGCTGCTGATGACCTGCCGCAGACCGGCGAGCGCCGCATCAACGTCCTGCTCGTTCACGTCGAAGTGCGTCACCATGCGAATCGACGTGCCGAAGCCGGAAGCCAGAACGTCGTGCTCCGTACGCAGGCGCGCGCAGATGGCATCGGCGGCGAGTCCTGTCCCGGCCACGTCGAAGATGACGATGTTGGTGACGACGCTCTCCGGGTCAATCTTGATGCCGGGAATCTCTGCCAGCCCTTCGGCCAGACGCCGCGCGTTGGCGTGGTCTTCGTGCAGACGCGCGGGCGACTCTTCGAGTGCGACGAGACCGGCCGCCGCCAGCACACCGGCCTGACGCATCCCGCCGCCGAGCATCTTGCGCCAGCGCCGCGCCTCCTCAATGAAGTCCGCACGACCGAGCAGCATCGAGCCGACCGGCGCGCCGAGACCTTTCGAGAGGCAGAACATCACGGAATCGACCGGGCGCGTCAGTGCCGCAACCGTCTCACCGAGCGCGACCGCCGCGTTGAAGATGCGCGCGCCGTCCATGTGGACGGGCAATCCGATGGCGTGCGCCCTCTCGCCAATCTCTTCGACGCATGCACGCGGCATCACCGAACCGCCCGCGAGGTTGTGCGAGTTCTCAAGCGAGATGAGACCCGTCGGCGCAACGTAGTAGGCCGCGTCGCTGCCGTGAATGTAGGGTTCGATGTCCTGCCAACTGAGGATGCCTGAGCCGTCGCCGCTTTTGACGGGTCGCGGCAGCGTGCCCGCGACGGCCGACATGGCGGCCATCTCGTAGTTGAAGATGTGGCCGCGCTCTTCGATGATAACTTCCGAGCCGGGGCGCGCGTGCAGTTTGACGGCAATCTGGTTGCCCATCGAACCGGTCGGGACAAAGAGCGCAGCTTCCTTGTCGAAAATCTCGGCCGCGCGTTCTTGCAGGCGATTGATGGTCGGGTCTTCGCCGTACACGTCGTCGCCCACCTCTGCCTCGGCCATCGCACGCCGCATCGCGGGCGTCGGGCGCGTCACGGTGTCGCTTCTGAAATCAATCACAGTCATAGAAAGTTCTGCACACTCCCGTGTTCAGTTGCTTGATGGAGAGAAAGTCTCCGGCCAATCTTCCCGGCTAGACGAAGGCCGCGAAGACTTCGTTTGACAGTAAAGCTCCCTGCGGCGTCAGACGCAGCACGTCGCCGGAGAGTTCGACGAGACCGGCTTCGGTGAAGCGTTGGAGGTCGTCTCGGTATCGGGCGCGCACGTCGGCTCCGAAGCGTGCGCGGTGCGCGTCCAAGTCAACGCCGCGACCGAGCAGGCGCAAGCCGAGATAGAGCGCCTCGGCCGAAGCCTCGCGTTCGTCGAGCGTCAACTGCTCGACGACGGCGCTTGATTTGGTTTCGACGAGTTCGACGTAGCGGCGCGCGTCGCGTTCGTTCGACCAGCGCAGGCGTGCGCCGTCGAACGAATGAGCGGAGCAGCCGAAACCGTAGTAGGGCGCGCCCGTCCAGTATTTCATGTTGTGCCGCGATTCGCGCCCCGGCAGACAGAAGTTGGAAATCTCATACTGCTCGTACCCGGCAGAGAGCGTGCGCGACACCATCAGTTCATACATCTCTGCGGCGAGGTCTGGGTCGGGCGCGCGCCACATGCCGCGTCGAATCTGTTCGGCGAGCGGCGTCGCTTCGTGCACTTCGAGGAGGTAGAGCGAGAGGTGCGCGGGGCGCAGCGCGAGCGCCTCTTCAAGGTTGCGCGCCCATGCGTCGAGCGTCTGTTCAGGGAGACCTGCGATGAGGTCGAAGCTGATGTTTGAGAAGCCCGCGTCCCGCAGCAGCGAGAGCGTGCGGCGCGCGTCTTCGGCCGTGTGTGTGCGGCCGAGGCGACGCAGTTCGCGTTCGTCGAAGGTCTGTGCGCCGAAGCTGGCGCGGTTGACGCCGGATGCGCGCAAGGCTCTGAGCGCCTCTGGCGTGACCGTCCCCGGATTCATCTCCAAAGTCACTTCGGCATCGGCATCGACGCGGAAACGCGCGTGGACGGCCGAGAGGATGCGTGTCACCTGTTCGTCGCTCAGCAGACTCGGTGTGCCGCCGCCGAAGTAGATGGTCTCGACCTCTGCGGTCGCTTCGACGCAGGGACGAAAGGCGCGGATTTCCGCGACGAGCGCCTCGACGTAGCGAGCGGCCAGCGCGCTCTCGTAAGTGCCTGTGGCGAAGTCGCAGTAGGAGCAACGCGCGCGGCAGAAAGGGATGTGGATGTAGACTCCGGCTTTCGTCATCTTTGAGTGTGGAAATTATAGCACGCGCCTCGCACAGCGGGCTTCGGCGTCGCGCCAGCGTATGACTTTAGTGTGTCAAGACCATGCACACGCGAGCGGTGCGCGCGCAATCTTTTCCATTTTTTCGACACAAATCTACCTCAATTGAGGAGTAGAAATAATCCCACTTCCAACAGGGCACTAATACCGCTTTTCCCCCTCCGGCATTTTCGCAAAGCAAGCCGGATGAATCGGCGTCCGCGTCTGTTCGCTTCAAGCTTCAGACCGTGCGACGTGCCTATTCATCCTTGTAGCTTCACTTAACCAACGACGGAGGAAACTAAAGATGTCAGAAAGAGATAGAGAAGGCACGGGCGGCGGCAGCAGTTCCGGTGGCGGCGGTGGTACGGGCGGTTCCGGCGGCGGAGGCAGCACTGGCGGCTCGTCGGGCGGTGGCGGCGGAAGCAGCTCCGGCGGTGGCGGTGGCGCAGGCGGCGGCGGTTCGACTGGTGGAGGCGGCGGCAGCTCTTCGGGCGGCGGCGGTGGCGGCAGCACCGGTGGCGG
>DASZCR010000178.1:0-7680 GCA_035942915.1 Pyrinomonadaceae bacterium
GCCCGCGCTTTTCGCCTTTTCCGGGAGGTGATGCACGCCGTAGCACGCCGCCCCGTGTCTGTTTCAGGGTGAAACACAAGGGGAGTGGAGCGCCGCCCGCGAGGGCGCAATTTCGCGCTTTCTCGCGGCGAGATTTGAGGCACGCTGCTTGCTCTGTAAAAGCGCGTCAACGACACCCGGCGGCCATCATGAGAGAAGCTTCCGGGACAAGCTGTTTGGCAATACTTAATGATAGAATCGACCACGCGCTCCATATCAATCATACCTGCCGGGTCGATTCGCACAGATGAAAAAAGCGCGTCCGCCGAGCGCGACGCGCACAGATGAATACCAAGATGAATACTTCCGAAAACCTTCAGCCGGCCTACGAGACTTCCGACCTCATTCTGGCTAGTTTCCTGCGTTGCCGCAGCTTCCAAATCGAAGCTATCCGACGACACAACGGCCGCACGATTTTCGTCTTTGGCGACTCGCCGCAACTGCGGCGGGCGATTCTCGACTACGCCAACGACGCGACCGTCGCCGTGCGCTCGTTTTGCAGCACGATGCGAGACCTGAAGGCCATCACCCGTTAAGCACCGGCGGGACGAAGGCGGAAGATAAACGACGGCACGGCCGCCATGCGCGCACGCTCGCTTTGTCGAGAGGCGCACTGGCCGCCCAGATGAAGCACAAAGAAGAGTTCATATGAAGACGACACGTCATGCACTGTTACTCGCAGCCCTTTTCCTTTCAATGACCTTCGGCGCGTCCCTCTCGGCTCAGACCGGGGGCGGCGCGTCGAACCCTCTTCCGACGGCGTCTCCCGCCGCCAACACCACTGCGACGGCGCAACCGGCCGTCACCAAAAACGTCACACAGAAAGTCACGCGCGAGGGCATCGAGGTTGAGTTCAGCATCGAGCCTATCACGTCGAAAGACAAGTCGAGCCTGATGGAAGGCGAAGACGCCCTCGTGCGTTTCCGCATCACCGACACGGCGACGCGCACGCCGCTCGGCGGCGTCAACCCTTCGGCTTGGATTTCCGGGCGCACCGATGCGGCCGTCACCGGCGACACCAAGCAGTGCCGCGAGAAGATTAGCGGCTTCCTGCAAGGCAGCCTGCGCTCGCGCCCCGATGTTGACCTCAACGCCTACTACGTGCTCGCGCTCAATCAGGAGGCGAACATCTCCGTCATCGACCCGCTGCTCGGCTTCGGCGGCAGCAAACTGCTGACGCTCGTCATGCTGAAGAGCCCCGGCGAGGACTGGGCTTTAACGGCTGACCGCAAGTGGCTCTTCGTCAGCATGCCTGCCGTCAATCAGGTCGCCGTCGTCGACACGGCCACGTGGCGCGTCGTCAGCAACATCGACGCCGGACAGCGCCCCTCGCGCCTCGCCCTTCAGCCCGACGAGAAATATCTCTGGGTGACGAACGATGCGGGCGTGACCGTCATCGACGCCGCGACGCAGAAGGCGGTCGCCACGATTGAGACCGGCGCGGGTCGCCACGAACTGGCCTTCAGCAACGACAGCCGCTTCGCCTTCGTCAGCAACCAGCAGGCGGGCACGCTCTCGGTCGTCTCCGTCGCGCAATTGGCGAAGGTCAAGGACGTGCCTGCGGGCGCGTCGCCCACGTCGATTTCCTTCTCGCCTCTGAGCCGCGCCGTCTACGTTGCGAGCGAGACCGACGGCCTCGTCACGGTCGTTGACGCTGCGACGCACAAGACGTTGACCACCATCCAGACCAAGCCGGGTCTGCGTACGCTGCGCATCGAGAACAAGGGTCGCTTCGGCTTCATCACCAACTCGAAGGAGAACATGGTCTACGTCTTCGACGCCTCGACCAACCGGCTGCTCCACGAGATTCCGCTCGGCAAGTCGCCCGACCAGATTGTCTTCAGCGAAGGCTTCGCCTACATTCGCTCGACCGGTACGGAAGAGATTTCTCTCATCCGCCTTGCGACGATGGGCAAAGAGCCGAACGTCGAACATTTTCCCGGCGGGCAGATTGCGCCCGAACGTGCACGCTCCACGTCCGTCGCCGACACCCTCTTCCCGACGCCCGAAGGCAACTCGATGCTCGTCGCCAATCCGGCCGACCGCATCATCTACTACTACACCGAAGGCATGGCCGCGCCGATGGGCAACTTCCAGAACTATCGCCGCGAGCCGAAGGCCGTGAGAACCGTTGACCGTTCGTTGCGCGAGAGCGCGCCCGGCGTCTACACGACGACCATCAAACTGCCGACGAGCGGACAATACGATGTCTCCTTCCTGCTCGACTCGCCGCGCATCGCGCACTGCTTCGAGGCCGCTGCCGCGCCGAACCCGGCCGTTAAGCGCGTCGTCGCCAAAGCGCCCGTCAAGATTGAGTATCTGACGAAGGAGCGCAACATCCGCACGAACGCACCGTTCAAAGTTCGCTTCAAGCTGTTGGACGCCGAGACCGGACAGGCCAAAGCCGACCTCAAGGACGTGCGCGTGCTGACGTTCCTCTCGCCCGGCATCTGGCAGAAGCGCGACATCGCGCAATCGGTCGGCGAGGGCGTCTATGAAATCACTCTCAACGTTCCGCAGGCTGGCTACTACATGGTCTTCATCGAGAGCCAGACGCTCGGCGTCAAATTCCGCGACCTGCCCTATCTCAGCCTGCAAGCGACGAGCGCCCCGGCCACAGCCGACGCCTCGAAGCAGACCGGCGGCGAGACCAAGCAGCAGCAATAGTATGAGGATGCGGCGGCAGACAAACTCGGAGAAGAAGTGATGAACAACAGAACGATGCTCAAGAGCGGCGCACGCGCACTGACGGGGATAAAGAGGACGATGACTCTCATCCTCCTCATCTGCGCGCTGGCTGCGACCATCCTCGCGCCTTCGGCGCACGCGCAGCAACAGAAGCGCAGCGGCAACAAAGCCTCTTCGCAGGCGAAGGCCAGCAAGGCGAAGGCTGAGGCGCACGACGACCACGTCGCATACTACTCTTGCCCGATGCATCCGAGCGTCCGCTCGAAGTCTCCGGCCAAGTGTCCGAAGTGCGGCATGGAACTGCGCGCCGTCTCGCAGGAAGATGCCGCGCGCGAAGCGGCCGCCGCGTCGAACGTCGCCGCTGCTCCGCGCGAAGCGGGCGAGGCCGTTGACCCGCAGGCCTCTCTGGCGAATCTGCCCGACATCGAACTGCTCGACCAGAACGGACGCAAAATCAAGTTCTACAGCGACCTCGTGAAAGGCAAAACGGTCGCCATCAATTTCATCTTTACGACGTGTACGACCATCTGCCCGCCGCTCGGCGCGACCTTCGCGCGCGTGCAGCGGGACTTGGGCGAGCGCACCGGGCGCGACGTGCATTTCATCTCCGTCAGCGTTGACCCCGTGACCGACACACCCGAACGGCTCAAGGCTTGGGGCGCGAAGTTCAAGGCAGGCCCCGGCTGGACGTTTGTGACCGGCGAGAAGGCGGCCGTCGATAGTCTGCTCAAGGCGCTCGGCGCTTCGACCGCCAGCCGCGAAGACCACACGCCGACTGTCATCATCGGCAACGACCTGCAAGCCAACTGGACGCGCACCTATGGCCTCGCCAAGCCGAGCCAGATTGTTAAAATCATCGACGAAGTTTCCGAAACACCAGCACCGAAGGAGGCGCAAAAATAATGACGAAGAAACTCGTCCTCGCCATCGCTCTCATCTTTGTGGCCGCTGCCTCCAACGAGCATCGCGCCCTCGCGCAGCAGGCGAAGCAGCCGCAGACGCAGACGCAAACGAAGCAACAACCGGCCGCGCCTCCTGCGCACGACCACTCGCAGATGCACAAGAAGGCCGAGCCGATGGCCGACCCCTCGGCCGCGCAGAAGTACTTCACCGACGTTGAACTGCTCACGCAGGACGGCGAGCGCGTCCGCTTCTACAGCGACGTGCTCAAGGGGAAGACGGTGGTCGTCAATGTCTTTTTCACCACCTGCACGGCCGTCTGCCCGCCGATGAACCGCAACATGGAGAAGATTCAAGAGGCTTTCGGCGACCGCATCGGGAAAGACCTCCATCTCGTCTCCATCACGGTTGACCCTGTCAACGATTCGCCGCCGCGCCTCAAGGAGTACGCGCAGAAGTTCAATGCGCGGCCGGGCTGGACGTTCCTGACGGGTAAGAAGGAGAATGTCGATTGGGCACTCTACAAACTCGGACAGTACGTCGAGACGAAGGACGACCACAAGACCATTATCATCGTCGGCAACGAAGCGACCGGACTCTGGAAGAAGGCTTTCGGGCTGGCGCGCTCTGACGAGTTGGTGAAGGTCGTCCAGAGCGTCGTTGACGACAAGCCCGCGACGAAGTAAACCGTGAGTCTGCGATAACAAGGATGCTCAAGAAACTAAAACTGCTGGCCGTCGCCCTGTGGGTCGCCTTCGCGCTCGCCGTCTCGTGCGCACTGTTTGCGCCGGGCACGTCCGCCTCCGGCAGTCCACGCGGACAGCAGCAGCAGCAGCAACAACGACAGCAGCCATCCACACAGCAACCGACGAACGCGCCTGCGACGCCCGCCGCCTCGCAGGCGCAGCAGCAGCAGCAACCCGCCAGCGGCAACAACAACAGCGGCGGGTTGACCGCTTCCGAGCGACGCGGCAAGGCCATCTACCTGCGCGGCGAGAGCACTTCGGGAAGAGAGATAACGGCCATCGTCGGAGAGGTTGACGTGCCCGCCTCGACCGTCACCTGCGCCGGTTGTCACGGCGCACGCGGCGAGGGTAAGACCGAAGGCGGCGTCACGGCCGGGGCGCTGATGTGGTCGCACCTCATCAAGTCCTACGGCCACACGCACCCGACGGGTCGCAAGCATGGCCCCTTCAACGAGACGCTCTTTGCGCGCGCCACCACGCAGGGGCTTGACCCTGATGGCAACGAACTGCTCGTTGCCATGCCGCGCTATCGCATGGCGGCCGAAGACTTGGTTGACCTCATCGCTTACATCAAGCGCATCGAGAACGACCGCGACCCCGGACTGACCGACACTTCACTGAAGGTCGGGACGTTGCTGCCGACCAGAGGCGCGCTCGCCGACAGCGGCGCGGCCATGCGCGACGTGCTCAACGCCTACTTCCAAGACCTCAACAGTCGTGGCGGCATCTATAACCGCAAGGTTGAACTAGAGGTGGTCGAGACGGGCGCAGACGCCGCCGCGACGGCCGAGAATGTGCGTCGCCTGCTCGACGAAGGTCAGGTCTTCTCGCTCGTCAGCGGGATGAGCGCGGGCGCGGACAGAGAACTGGCCGCCTTGACGCAGGAGCGCGAAGTGCCCTTCATCGGCCCGACGACGCTGCTGCCGCTGACGGGCTTTCAGAAGAACCGTTACATCTTCTACCTGCTGCCCGGCATGACGGAACAGGCGCGCGCGCTCGCCGCCTTCGCCGGACGCCGCCAGCCGCTCGCCGCCTCGCTCATCGCCGTCATCAACCCTGAAACGGAGATTGCCGTCGCGGCCGCGTCGGCCATCGAGGAGGAGATTAAAAAACAGGGCGCAGGCTCGGTGCAGAAAGTGGCTTACCAGCGCGGGAAGTTCGATGCGGCGGCGACGGTGGCGAGCCTCAAGGGCAGGGAAGTTGTCTTCTTCCTCGGTTCAAACGGCGAGGACGTGAGCTTCATCAAAGAGGCCGCCGCGCAAGGGTGGACGCCGACCGTCCTGCTGCTCGGCACGTTCGTCTCGCGCGACTTGCAGGACGCCATTCCGCTCTCTTTCAAAGACAGGGTCTTTCTCGCTTTCCCGACCGTCCCTTCCGACATCACTCCGGCGGGGACGGCCGAGTTTCGCGCGCTCGCCGAGAAGTACAAGTTCGCCATCCGCCATACGGCGGCGCAACTGTCGGCGCTGGCCGCCGCCAAGACTCTGGTCGAAGGGCTTAAACGAGCCGGTAAAGACCTCAGCCGCGAGCGGCTCATCACGGCACTCGAAGGACTCTACGACTTCGAGACCGGCGTCACGCCGCGTCTGACCTTCGGCCCCAATCGCCGGGTCGGCGCAGCCGGAGCGCACATCGTCAGCATCGACCCGGCGACGAAGCAGTTCGTCGTCTCAAGCGATTGGATTAAAGTCAATTGATTTCAGATGAACGAAAGATGAAACGAAAGATGAACCTCAAGAATCTGACCAGCAGGCTCTACGCAATCATACTCTTGGCGCTCGCTGTCGCCTCTGTGGCGACGACGACGGCTGCGCAACGGCAGCAACCGGCGACGCCGTCGCCCTCGCCCGTCCAAACTCCGGCATTGAAACCCGTGCCGACCCCCGTCGAAGACTGCGGCTGCGAGGCCGCGCCGCTGCCGGAGGTGCTCGCCACCGTCAACGGCATCAGGATTACGAAGCAGGACATCTCCGCCGCCACGCAACAGCGCATCACGCAGTTGCAGCAGCAGGTGGTCGAAGCGCGCAAGCGCGAACTCGACCTGCAAATCAACAGCAAGCTGCTCGAAGCCGAAGCCAAGAAGCGCGGCGTCAGTTCGTCGAAGTTGATTGAAGCAGAGATTATTCAGAAGGCGGGCGAGCCGACCGAAGCCGAGGCGCAGAAGTTCTACGACGAGAACAAGGCGCGTATTCAGGCCGAGTTCAAGGATGTCAAGAACGAGGTTATCGAGTACCTCCGCACGCAGCGGCAGAACGAACAGGCCAAGCGATTCTCGGAAGTTTTGCGAACGGCCGCGCAGGTCAAGAAGAACGTCGAGGTCGCGCAGCCGCCCGCCTCGGCTGCCGACCGCGCGCGCGTCTTCGCCACCGTCAACGGACAGAACATCACCTCCGCAGACATCGAAGACTCTCTGCGCCCGCTCATCTACAGCGTGCAGGAGCAGGTCTATAACCTGCGCAAGCAGGACGTTGAATTGAAGATTAACGACACGCTGCTCGAACAGGAGGCGCAGAAGCGCAAGGTGACGACGCGCGCCCTGCTCGAGACGGAAGTGACCTCCAAAGTTCCCGTCGTCAGCGAGGCGCAGGCGCAGAAGTTCTTCGACGAGAACAAAGACCGCATCAACGGCGACTTCGCGCAGACGAAGTATCAAATCATTCAGTACCTACAGGAGCGCGAAAATCAGCAGGCGAACGCCGCCTTCGCCACGCGCCTGCGCTCGACCGCTCAGGTGCAGACCTTTCTGACGCCGCCGGAGCCGCCCGTCTACACCATCTCGACCGACGACCAGCCGTCGAAGGGCAACCCCTCTGCGAAGGTCACGATAGTCGAGTTCACAGACTTCCAGTGTCCGAGTTGCGCGCAGGCGCAGCCCGTCCTCGAACGCATCGCCAACGAGTACGCCGACCGCGTGCACTTCGTCGTCCGCGACTTCCCGCTCTCGCAGCACGCGCAGGCGATGAAGGCGGCCGAAGCGGCCGAGGCCGCGCGCGAGCAGGGCAAGTACTGGGAGTACGTGGCGATACTCTTCCGCAATCAGTCTGCGTTGCAGGTCGATAAGCTCAAGGAGTACGCCACGCAACTCGGACTCGACCGCGCGAAGTTCGACGCGGCGCTCGACAGCGGGCGCTTCACCGATAAGGTGCATCGCGACATGCTCGAAGGTCAGCGCGTCGGCGTCAACGGCACGCCGACCATCTTCATCAACGGGCGTCGCGTCTCCGACCGTTCCTACGAAGGGCTTAAGGCCATCGTCGAGGCCGCGCTCAGAGTGCCCGCCAAGTAGTTTCAGCACGCCTCTCGAACG
>DASZCR010000179.1:0-6528 GCA_035942915.1 Pyrinomonadaceae bacterium
TCTTCAGTCTGAAGACGCCCGCCGCGTTTGCGTTTGCTTCCGTTGCGATTTACCTACGTGTCAGCGTCGTCGTGGGTGTCAGTATCGTCGAGCGGACGAGTGTCGTGGCCGGGGGCGCTGTGTCCGCTTCGATGTTGAAGAAGAAGCGGAACGTTCCCGCGCGCATGACGCCGAGGACGAACTGGATATTAACGCTCTCGCCGGGCGGCAGCGGCGTAGCCAGCGTCACGAAGTCGGCCGACAGGCTTGAGTTGAAGCCTCCGCCGTTGGGCTGCGCGGGCGGCTCTTCGAGACGCACGCCGCGCACGGTGACGACGCCGATGTTCGGCGAGCCGGATTCGCCGTCGGACGACGAGAGCGCGCGCACGTCGGCGCAGATGACGCCGCCACAGGTGTTCTCCGTCCCGATGGTCGTGATGTTGATGACGCGGAATCTCAGGCGCGTTACCGGCGCACCCGTGTTGTTGGTGTAGGTGCGCCGGAAAATCAGCGTGCCGAGGTTACCGTTCGGGACGACGTTCGGCCGCCGCTCGCGGTTCGGCGGTTGAGACGGCGAGATGGACGGGTCGAGCGGCGCGGCGCCAATCTGGCCGTTTCGCTGGATGGGACTCGACAGATTTTCCGGGGCCGGCGCGCCGAGCACTTCGCCCGATGTGGCGGGCGCGACGTTGACAAGCACGAAGTCGGAGCTATTGTCGTTCGTGTCCTTCGGAAATCCGCCCGTCCGCAGGTCGCGGTAGAGGCTCGACTCGCTTTGCGCGATGGGGAGGATGGGAAAGCCCGTGCCCTCGCGGAAACGCTCCGGCGTGTTGGAGAAGCCGAAGGCGTCGAGACGATTGGCGAGCGTCTGGTTGGCCGGTCGCGCCGAGCTAAAGAGCGCGACGCCGCTGCCTTCAGGGATGCCGAGTTGATAGCTGATATCAGGCGTGGCCGTTGTGAAGGGAGCGCCTTGTGCGGTGTTCGGGTCGGTGTTGGTTCCGGCCGGATGACCTGCGAGGCTGTATCCGTTGGAGTTGGCAGCCAGCAGGTGACGACGCGCGGGAATCAACGTGCCATCAGGGATGACGAAGCGCACAACGCCGTCGGAGGCCGAAAGTCCCCAACCGCCGGAGCCGTCAACGCTCTGGACGACGATGTCGCGGTCTGTCGCGTTGTAAAACTCGATGAACTCGTCATCCGCGCCGCCGGGGCCGCTCAGACGCAGTTCGCTGATGATGATTTCGCCGGATTGAACCTGCGTCTGCGCCGTAGAAGGTCGAACGGCGATGAGCGAGAGGACGCAGGCAAAGATGGTGCAGAGGATGGGACGCAAGAGGACGGAAGACTTCATAGAACCTCCTCAGTGGGCAGAGCAGTTTTGATTGACTGGGGGTTGTTGGCTGGGGACGCTAAACAGTCAACGAGAGCGGCGGGAAAATACACTCTCGCGCAAATTTAAATGTTTCAGCGCCGACTAATCGGGCGGCGACACGCGTCCGAACGGACGCATGCGAAAGCCCTGCCGTCCGCGCCGTTAAGTAGCGGGGAGACAGCGTCGAGATTCAGTTTCGGGGAGATGGTCTAGCCGAAGAGATGGAACCAGCCATGAAGCCACCTAGACCCTTCGGTGCGCTTCATCAAACAATCCTGTAGTAGCTTTATAATAGCGCCAATCTACCAACGTGATGCTCACCTGTCTGTACGAGAATGTACATTTTGAAGCGGCAGCCGTAACCTCGCTGCCGCCGTTCCCCCTTATCCTTGACACCACTTAGCCCCGCCGTTATCATCCTTGTTTTCGGCTGAACGTCTCAGCCCTCTCCGTGTGCCTTATGTTCGAGTCTTTATCCGACAAGCTGAAACGGACGCTCAAGAATCTGCGTGGCGAAGGCGTGTTGACGCCCGCGCACGTCGATGCGGCGCTCCGCGAAATTCGCCTCGCGCTGCTCGAAGCAGACGTTAACTACAAGGTCGCCAAGGATTTCATCGCCTCGGTCAAGGAAAAGGCTGAGGGGCAGCAGGTCTGGCAGGAGTTGAAGCCGTCCGAGCAGGTCGTCAAGATTGTCTATGACGAACTGGTCGAACTGCTCGGCGGACAGTCTTCGCGTCTCGTCTTCACGAAGGCGATTCCGAACGTCGTGATGATTGTCGGCCTGCAAGGTTCCGGCAAGACGACCTCGACGGGCAAGATTGCGCGCTGGCTCAACCGGAATCAGGAGCGCAAGCCGCTCTTGGTCTCGACGGACGTGAACCGCCCGGCCGCGCGCGAGCAGTTGAAAGTCATCGCACGCGCGACGGGTCAGGCCATCTTCGAGAAGCCGGAATCGAACGACCCCGTCGAGCTGGCGCGCGAAGCCTTCCGCCACGCGCAGCAGACAGGCTACGACACGCTCCTGATTGACACGGCCGGACGCCTCCACGTCGATGAAGAGTTGATGGAGGAACTCGTCCGCATCAAGTCCGAGACGCGGCCGGTCGAGATTCTCTTTGTCGCCGACGCGATGACCGGACAAGACGCCGTCCGCTCCGGCGAGGAGTTTCATCGACGCGTCGGCATCACGGGCGTCATCCTGACGAAGATGGACGGCGATGCGCGCGGCGGCGCGGCTCTCTCAATCAAGCAGGTCACGGGTCAGCCCGTGAAGTTCGTCGGCGTCGGCGAAAAATACGACGCGCTCGAACCCTTCTATCCGGAGCGCATCGCGCAGCGCATCCTCGGCATGGGCGACGTGCTCTCGCTCATCGAGGAAGTGCAGTCGAAGGTTGACCAATCGGAGGCTGAGGCGCAGCTTCAGAAGCTGCAAAAGAATCAGTTCACCCTCGACGACTTCCGCGCGCAACTGCGTCAGGTGAAGAAACTCGGCTCGTTCTCGAAAATCATGAAGCTGCTGCCCGACCAACTGCTCGGCGGCATCGGCATGCCGGAGTTGGACGAGGAACAGTCCGAGCAGATGGAGCGAGACTTAAAGCGCACTGAAGCCATCATCGACTCGATGACGGCCGAGGAGCGCAACGACCATCGCATCCTCAACGCCAGCCGCCGACGCCGCATCGCGCGCGGTTCGGGCACGCAGGTCGCCGAGGTCAACCAACTCATCAAGCAGTACGTCGAGATGCGGCAGATGATGAGGCAGATTTCGGGCGCGGGTCTCTTTGGCGGCGGCGCGCCGGGCGGCGGTGGCGGCCTCAAGGGCAAGATGATGCGCAAGATGGCGGGCATGATGGGCATGCCGGACATGGGCGCGTTGATGGGCGGCATGGGCGGCGGCGACGAAGGCAACGGCGGCGGCGAACTACCGCAACTTCCCTCTGCCCCCTCGCGCAAGAAGCTGCGCAAAAAACCGCGACACAAGAAAAAACGGTGATAGGTGATGAGTGAGAGGTGATAGGAAGAAAGCTATTCTCTTATCACCTCTCACTCATCACCCATCACTTATCACTCTGGAGGAAAGACAGTTGTTAGCAATCAGATTGATGCGCATGGGCGCGAAGAAGAGCCCTTCGTATCGCGTGGTCGTCAAGGAAAAGTTGTCGAAGCGCGACGGGGCCTACGTGGAGAACATCGGGTTCTACGACCCGACGCGCAACCCCGCCGAAGTGCGGCTCGACATGGAGCGCGTCCAGTATTGGATAGAGAAGGGCGCGCAGCCGACCGACACCGTGCGCCAGTTGATTAAGAGCCAGCGCAAGGCGCAGGCGGCGACTCAGGAAGCGACCGCCTAGCACGTTTTATGAGAGAGGCCGTCGAAACAATCCTCAAGGCTCTGGTGGACAACCCCGACGCGGTCGAAGTGCGCGTAGTCGAGGGCGACCGCGCGACGGTCATCGAGGTCGAAGTGGCCGAAGGCGACGTGGGGAAGGTCATCGGGCGACAGGGGCGGACGGTCAAGGCTTTGCGCTCATTGCTGCACGCAGCTGGCGTCAAGCAGAATCGTCGCTTCGTCCTCGAAATCGTCGAATGAGCGAAGACGAAGAAGAGGCGCAGGAGACGCCGACCGCTTCGCCTGCGTGGGACGACTTCGAGACGGTCGAGTTGGTCATCGTCGCGCGCGCCGTCAAAGTTCGCGGTGTCCGGGGCGAAGTGGCGGCCGAACTGCTGACGGACTTTCCCGAACGCTTCGAGTGGCTCGACCATCTGATTGCGGTCGGCCGCGAAGGTCGCCGCCAACTGCTCGCGCTCGAAGAGAGTTGGCCGCACGGCGGACGCGTCGTCCTCAAGTTCGAGGGCTACGACACGCCGGAGCAGGCCGCCGCGCTCGTCGGTTTAGACTTCGCCGTGCCGGAGTCTGAAGCCGTCGAGTTGGAAGATGACGAGTTCTACGATTGGCAACTCGAAGGCTGTCGCGCCGTGACGGTCGAGGGCAGGGAACTCGGCACGGTGCGCGAGGTGATGCACACGGGCAGCGCGCCGATACTCGTCATCAGCGGCGAACCGGCCGCGCAGGGACGCGAGCATCTCGTCCCGCTCGTCGAGAGCATCTGCGTCGAGATTGACATCGAGCGCAAACTGATTCGCATCGACGCGCCCGAAGGACTCTTGGAGGATGAATAGTGATAGGTGATAAGTGATGGGTGATAAGAGAAAAGCTTTTGTCCTATCACCCATCACTTATCACCTATCACTTATCACTCATCCATCATGTTGCGCTTTGACATCATCACGATTTTCCCGGAGTTCTTCGGCGCGGTTTTCGACTTCGGCATCGTGCGACGGGCGCGTGCGGCAGGGCTTGTCCGTGTAGAGGCGCACGACCTGCGCCGTTGGGCGCATGGACGCCATCGCATCGTCGATGACCGTCCCTTCGGCGGCGGCGACGGGATGGTCTTGAAGCCGGAGCCAATCTTTGAAGCCGTCGAGACGCTTGCCGGTGCGGGCGAGCGCGAAGCCTTGAGGGCGGCGGGCAAGCGCGTTGTGCTGCTGTCACCGCAGGGGCGGCGTCTGACGCAGGAGTTGGTGAGCGAACTGGCTGCCTGCGAGCACGTCGTCATTATCTGCGGTCGTTACGAGGGCGTTGACGAGCGCGTCGCAGAGGCGCTCGCAACCGATGAGATTTCCATCGGTGATTACATCCTGTCGGGCGGCGAGCCGGCGGCGGTGGTGTTGGTTGACGCGTTGACGAGGCTCGTCCCCGGCGCGGTCGGGAGCGAGACTTCGGTCGTCCACGAGTCGTTCTCCGAAGGGCGTCTGGATTTTCCGCACTACACGCGGCCGACCGATTTTCGCGGTCTGCGCGTGCCGGAAGTTTTGCTCGGCGGTCATCACGGGGAGATTGCTCGCTGGCGCGCGACGAGGGCGCTCGTCAAGACGCGTCGTAATCGTCCAGACCTGTTCGAGCGTTTAGTCTTGAGCGAGGCCGAGCGCGCCGCGCTCGAAGAGACGAAGGAATGAAGTCGAACGTTTATCAGTTGTCAGTCCAGAGACGGTGTTTCCGCTGACTTGCTGAGTACCGACGACCGACTACTGTTTTTTGAGGTGAAATTATGAATCGTTTAGATAACGTCGAGAAGGCGCAGTTGCGCACGGACATCCCGGCCTTTCAGCCGGGCGACACGGTGCGCGTGCATGTCCGCATCAAGGAGTCGGAGACGAAGGAGCGCCTGCAAGCTTTCGAGGGCGTCGTGATTGCGCGTAAAGGCGGCGGCGTCCGCGAGACGATTACCGTGCGCAAGACCAGCTTCGGCGTCGGCGTCGAACGCATCTTCCCGCTGCACGCGACCGTCATCGGCCACATCGACGTGGTGCGTCGCGGGCGCGTGCGTCGCGCCAAGCTCTACTACCTGCGCAACCTGCGCGGCAAGGCCGCACGCATCCGCGAGCGCGACACGCGCACGGCCTCGACCGGCAGCAGCGGTCAGGCGCAAGGCGCGTCGGCCTCCAGCAAGAGCAAACAATAGGAAAGCAGTGATGGGTGATAGGTGATAAGTGATAGGAAAAAGCTTTCCTCTTATCACCCATCACCTATCACCTATCACCTTCTTATGGCACGTCAAAAGCGCGTCTCGGCCATCGGCACGGCCTTCGAGGACGAGGCGCGCCGGTGCGGGCACGCGCTCGTGGCGGGCGTCGATGAAGTCGGACGCGGTGCGCTGGCCGGGCCTGTCGTGGCGGCGGCCATCATCCTCGACCCGGAAGCGCCCCTGCCCGAAGGGCTTAACGACTCGAAGCAGTTGACGGCCAAACAGCGCGAGCGCATCGCCGAAGAGCTGCGCGAGCGCGCCGTCTGCTACGGCGTCGGCCTCGTCTCGCCCGAAGAGATAGACCGCACGAACATCCTCGTCGCCACGCGGCGCGCGATGCTTGAGGCCATCGAGCAACTCAAGCCGTGCGCCGATTTCGTTTTAATCGATGCCGTGCAACTCCACGACTGTC
This sequence comes from Pyrinomonadaceae bacterium, assembly GCA_035942915.1. GTDB lineage: Bacteria > Acidobacteriota > Blastocatellia > Pyrinomonadales > Pyrinomonadaceae > DASZCR01. Next base: position 6,350 of record DASZCR010000179.1, read on the forward strand.
GTGCGCCGCAACGCGCCATCATCGGCGGCGATTCCGTCTCGGCTTCCATCGCCGCCGCCTCCGTCATCGCCAAGACTTTCCGCGACCAATTGATGCGCGAATACGACCTCAAGTATCCGCAGTACGGCTTCGCACGTCACGTCGGCTACGGCACGCGCGAGCATTACGCGGCGTTACGC
>DASZCR010000180.1:0-5602 GCA_035942915.1 Pyrinomonadaceae bacterium
TGTTCGAGGTCTTCGGGGACACCTGCGAAGTCGTGATGCGAGAGGAGCACGCCGCAAGTCTTGCTCACCTCGTCAATCTGTCGCTCGTCGTCGAAGTCGAGTTCGATGTCGGCGAAGTCGGGCGCGTGTGTTTCGCCTTCGTGCTCGAAGGTGAGACGGCGACGGAAGCTTCGTCGCTCATCGTCTCGGAGCGCGCTGTGGCCTCCTTCGGTGTCGGGGCGAAAGGTGAGGATGAAGGGGCGCGTCCGCGCGGCCAGCAGCGCGCCGAGTTGCGCGCGCGCCGCCGCTCGTTCCCCCTCGTCCAGACAGTCCAGACGCAACTCGACGATGTCGCCTGCCTGCGCGGCGCGTGCGACGGCGTCGGCCAGTTCGCTCGCACGCCGCACGCAGACCGGGACGCAGACGCGCACGGGTGGCGCGGGCGGTTGCGCGGCCAGCATCGCGGGTATGAGGATGTCTATCACGCCGGAAGGAGTTTTTGACTTAAACGTCTTTCGGCGCGCGCTCTTCGCGGACGCCGAGGTGGCGCGTCGTGCCTTCGGTGACGCTCGCAGGGGGCGTGTAAAATTCCGAGTCGGCGCGCGGGGGCAGTTCCGCGCCGCGCCCTGTCTGCGGGAACGAGACCGGCGTGGGACTCAAGTGCGGCGCTGCCAGCCCGCGCCGTTTCTCCTCGTGCATGATGCGGATGTAGCGGCCGACGCCCTCGCCGAGACAGGCCAGCGAAGGGATGATGAACCAGACCCAAATCATGAAACCGGGGCGAAAGAAGAGCAGCCCTGTGAGGAAGACTATCAGGAAAGCCAGTCCGAGAAAGATGCTGCTGATGGCGCTCTCGATGCCCTTGCCCGCGCCCTTCTTCCGGCCGCGTCGCCGCTTCCTGCCCTCGTCGTCATCGTCGAGCGATTCGTCTTCGACGTGAGATAGTTGTTGCGCCAGATGGCCGCTCAGAACCTGCGGCACAAGGCTGATGTCCGTGCCACACGCGCGACAGAACCTCGCGTTCTCCGCATTCTGCGTCGCACACTTCGGACAAAACATAGCTCGTCTCCTCTCGCCTCACTCCGTTCCCAATGCTTTCAACTCTCAACCGTCGTCAGCCGTCTCTCCGCCCGACACACGTTCAATGCTGTACGCCCCTGCACGCGCAGCGGTTCGCTGTCTGACTGCTTCGTAGAGCACGATTCCGGCCGCCACAGAGACGTTCAGGGATGAGATGCGCCCGCGCAGCGGGACGCGCACGAGCACGTCGCAACGCTCGCGCACAAGTCGTCTCAGTCCCGCCCCTTCGCCGCCGAGCAGCAGCGCGCACGGCTGTCGCCAGTCCCACTCCGTATAGTCCTGCACGGCGTCGGCTGCCGTCCCGACCGTCCAGACGCCCTGCTCCTTCAACTCCTCGACGAGTCGCGCGACGTTCGTCGTGCGCGCCACCGGCACGTATTCGAGCGCACCGGCCGCCGCTTTCGCCACCGTCTCCGTGAGTCCGGCCGCGCGTCTCTCCGGCACGAAGACGCCGTGCGCGCCCGCGCACTCGGCCGTCCTGATAATCGCGCCGAGGTTGCGCGGGTCTTCGACTCCGTCGAGCACGACGGCCAGCGGTTCGTCGGCCGTGCCCTTGCGCGCCGCAAGCTGTGCCAGCAGTTCTTCCGTCGAGAGATAACGCGCCGCCGCGACCGTCGCCACGACGCCCTGATGATTCGCACCGACCGGCGCGACGCGCTGCACCTCCGCGCGCGGCACGCGCCTGACGGGAACGCCCGCCGCGCGCGCCAACTCGAACAACTCGCGCAGACGATGTTCGTGCGCCCCTTCGGCTACCGTGAGGCGCTCGACCGGGCGACTCCCGGCGCGTAAGAGTTCGAGCACCGGCAGTAGACCGTAGACGTGCGCGCCGTCGTCCTCCACCGTCTCGCGCTGACGCACAGGACGCGGCCTCTCATCATGCGCCTCTCGCGGCGCACGCTCGCGCGTCGCGCGTTCGTTCCTGCGGTCGCGTCTCATCCCTCTCTCGTCTCGTTGCGTCGGCGCAGTTCGAGCCTGTAGAGCAACCGCGCATAACGCGTGAACTGCGCCTCGTTCGTCACGAGCGTCACGGCCTCGACGTTGAACTTGCCGGGACGCTCGCGCCGCAAGCCGCCCGACGCCGTCCGCTCCGCCGCAGGCCACGCCGCTTCGACGTGTCGTCTCAGGCGCCCATAGCTCTCGTCGAATCGCGCGCGCGTCGCGCGTCGGCGCAACGCCTCGCCGAGCGCCACGAAGTTTTCCCGCGCGAGCAGACTTTTGTCTGCGCCGAGGCAAGAGTAGTCGAAGCCGTCGGCCGCGATGCGCCAGTGGGTTGCGCCCTCAGTTGAAGCCTGCGCCGCGAAGATGTCGAGCACCGCTTCATCCGCAAACGTCTCGCGCGTGTCGGCCACCTCGACGCCGCGCTTCAACACACCCGGCCGCTCCTCGACCTCCGCGCGACGCTGGAAGATGCGCCCTGCGACCAACAGCACGACATGCTCCCAGACCATCCTCAGAGGCTCGCTCTGCCCGACCGCCCAACCGTCGAGCGTCGCTTCGCCGAATTCCACCTTGCGCACGCGCGTCGGCGACGTTTTCCCGCCGAGAAGCGCCTCGTCGCTCAACACTTCCGCAGTTACTCCGTGCGCGCCGAGCCTGCGCGCAATCAACTCGGCTTCCGCGCACGTCGCCACGCGCACGAGCGGCAACGCGCAACCTGCCGACAGCACTTCGCGCAACGCTCCGGCCTCGCGTCGCAACAACGCCGCCGCCTCTTCGATTGAAGCATCGGCCGACGCCGACAGTGCGACGACGCTGAAGCCCTGCGCGTGTTCTTCCAACGGCTTGAGTTCAGGACGACGAAAGGCCTCAGTCGCTTCGTTCGACGGCAGCGGCGCGCCGCAGTAGAGACAGTTCAGCCGCGTCGGCGGATTGGCGCGCAGACACTTCTCGCAGGCCGTCATCTGCTCGGCCGTGTAACCGCGCGGCTCGCTCTTGAGCGGCGCGAAGTCTTCGTGCAGGTTGAAAGGAAAGTCTCGCTTTTCGTCCGTCAAGGTCTGTGCTCCGAATGGCGCGGCGCGCAGCCATAAACGCCTTCAAGCCGTTGCTCGCGCCGTTCGATTCAGTATAATCTTCTTCGCCGCTTCTCCCTAACAACTTTATTCGGCGCTGCACACTCTTTAGTTTCGACGCTTCGCACTTCGGACGCACGATGACCGCCAGACCATCTCAGCCGTATGCACTCGGCCTCGCCTGCGTCGCGCTCGCCCTCTGCCTGAGCGCCTGCGCCGCCGCGCGCAACCCCGAAGCCGGACGCCCGCGCGGCAACGAAGCGCCTTACCCGGTCGTGCTCGGCGCAAGCGAAGAGCGGCGCGCACAATCTCTCGCCACTTGGTCGTTGCTTGCACGCACGGCCGGAGCGACCAATCCGCCCGCGCCCGAACTGCGCCCCATCACGGCGACGCTCGACGCGCTGCCCGATGCCCTGAACGTTCCTCTGCGTCTGCCGCAGGTCGGCGGCGACGAAACGGCCGAGCCGAGCGAAGAGGAACAGCGCGAGTCTCTCCGGCGTTTCATCGCTTCGGCCGCGCCGCTGCTCGGCGTCGTCAAGACGGAGGTCTCGCTCGTCGAGCGCGTTGACCTCCCCAACGGCACGCGCCGCGCGCTCTATCGCCAGAACCCCTTCGACCTCCCGCTGCGCGGCGGCTACGGCGACATCGAGATTCTCTACACACCAGACCGACGCATCATCAGTCTCAGGAGCACGGCCATCCCCGACACCGAACGCCTGCGCCGCGCACTCACAACAGCCCGCCAGCAACAGGTTGTGCTCACGCCCGACAAGGCGACGCCCCCGCTCGCCGGTCGCCTCGTCAACTTCACCGACGCCGCAGGACGCGCGCAGTCATACACCATCACCGCGTCCGACCAACTGACCGCGCGCGAGTTGGTCGTCTATCCAGTCCGCCCGGAAACCGACCCCAATTCACTCGAACTGCGTCTCGCGTGGGAGGTCGCGGTGGGACGCGCAGGGTCGCCCTTAGTCGTCTACGTCGATGCCGTGCGCGGCGAACCGCTCGGCGCTTCCGCCCCGGTCGCGTCGCAGCCTTGAGACTTCTTTGCCGCTTTTAACTTGACCTCTCAAGCCCGGCAGCGGCATCCTAGAGACCCTCACAGATATTTGAAAGTTCGACTATTAAACTTAAACGGGGTGTTATGACTCTTATGCATTTTGATCCGACGAACAACATTTCTTGGCAGTTAGGCTACAGAGGCAGGGTGGCGGTTTTCATCGACGGCAACAACCTTTTCCACGCGGCACGCTTCCACAACATCGACATCGACTACAACAAACTCCTGCGCGTCCTGCTGGGCGACGGGCGTTTGCTGCGCGCATTTTTCTACACGGGCGTTGATGTCGGCGCGGAACGCCAGCAGGGCTTTCTGCTCTGGATGCGGCGCAACGGCTTCCGCGTCGTCCACAAAGAACTCAAGACCTTCTACGACGGCACGCGCAAGGCCAACCTCGACGTAGAAATCGCCGTCGATATGCTCTCTCTTGCAGGGCGCTACGATACGGCCGTCCTCGTCTCCGGCGACGAGGACTTCGTCTATGCCGTCAACGCCGTCGCCTACAAGGGCTGCCGCGTCGAGGTCGCGGGCTTTCGCTCGAACACCGCGCCGAAGCTCATCGACGTGGCCGACTACTTCATCGACCTCGGCGAAATCGCCGACAAGGTGCGCAAAGAGGTCACGCACGGCTCGCGCTACTACGACCACCACCCGAACGAGGAACAGCCCTCCACGTCCTACGTCGCGCCGGGCGACTCGCAGCATCCGAACGACATCGACGCGCACGGCAGCAACCACAGCAACGGCGGGCAACACAACCATCAACAGCCGCCCGCGCGTCAAGCCTCGCGCAACTCGCACCCGACCGGCAACCATCACGACAACTACGCCGAGCCGGTCGAACACGTCATGTCCGACCCTGACGCCGCGCCGAAGTCACAACGCTTCAAGTCCGACTCCGACTTCATCCGCGTCACGGACGACCAATGAATTAAGTGATGGGTAATAGGTGATAAGTGATAAGTGATAGGAGAAACCCTCCTTCTTATCATCCATCACCTATCACTCATCACCTATCACCGTTCTTATGAAGCTGTTCAGCGTCGAAGAGGCCAACGCTTTGCTGCCGACGGTGCGTCGCATCGCGCAGGCGATACAGCGCGCACACTCGCGTCTGAAGGCTTCGCAGTCTGCGGCGCGAGAGGCGGCAGAGGCAGCCGCGCAGGGCGGCGGCGGGATGCCGGACGGCGCGCTCTACGTCGAGGCGCTCGTCGCGCTGGCCGAACGCACGGGCGAACTCGAAGCGCTCGGCGTCCAGTTGAAAGACTTCGAGCGTGGGCTAGTTGACTTCCCTTCGCTGCGCGAGGGGCGCGTCGTTCTGCTCTGCTGGCAACTCGGCGAGGGCGACCGCGTCGAGTGGTGGCATGAAACCGAGGCGGGCTTTGCCGGTCGCCAACCGCTCTAGACGAACGATGAAGATGACGAAAGCGAAGAGTTCAACCGAGACCTTCGAGCGCGACGAAGCGCGGGG
>DASZCR010000181.1:0-8381 GCA_035942915.1 Pyrinomonadaceae bacterium
TGATGAAGCAATAGATTTGTCTGACCCTTTTGATTAGCTCCGCGCGCGCCATTGGTGTTCGTTACCTTTACAGAAGAATTGCCGGAATCTCGGCTCATTCTGTAACGCGTGAAATCAATGGAGCCGGTATCAATAAAAAGATTTCGCCGGTGAAAGTCGGCCGCTGCTGTCCGAATCTGGTTTGCCTGATACCTTTTCGCTACGCAATGCGCGTTAGTCTGTGAGAGCTATTCAGCATCAAAGCGAGTCATAAGAGGGGAAGGGGACATCATCATGGAAAGACTAATGCGAGCCGGACAAATCGCGCTTCTATTGCTCTGCGTGGCGGGCTGCGGCGCGGTCGCGCGCGCGGACGTGAAAATCAAGTCGCGACAGACGACGCGAAGCCAGACTTCGTCAAGCCAGACCCACGAGAACACCACCTACATCAAGGGGAAGCGCCAGCGGAGCGAGCAGATGGGCGGGCAGATGATAAGCATCCAGCAGTGCGACCTGCGCCGCGACATCCAAATCATGCCGCAGATGAAGTCTTACATGATACGGCCTTACGACACGGACAACGCGGCGAGCGTCAACGCTTCGTCGGCCATCGCGCAACCCGGCACGTCGAAGAAGGGCGGCGTTGTCACCTCGACCGTCACGACCCGCGACACGGGCGAGCGCAAGCAGATGTTCGGCTACACGGCGCGTCGTATCATCACCACCATCGAAACCAAGTCGTCGCCCGACGCCTGCACTCCGATGAACAGCAAGATGGAGACCGACGGCTGGTACATCGATGCCGCCTTCGTCCTTCAGTGCGACATGGAGCGCGCCAACGCCTACCGGATTCCACAACAGAGAGGGGGCTGTCAGGATAGGTACGAGTCGAAGCAGGTCGGAGCAGCCAAGCGCGGCTATCCCGTGTGGGAGAAGATGACCATGTACGACGAAGCCGGACAGGAGAGTTTTTCGACCGTCAACGAGGTGGTCGAGCTTTCACAGGCCACACTCGACGCCGCGCTCTTCGACGTGCCGGCAGATTACCGCGAGGTCAAAGACTTCTCCGCAGCCTCTTTGATGGCGAGCGCGAGCGACGGGTCTGATGACCGCGACACGGCAGGCGCGGCTTCCGCATCGCCGTCCGACTCCGGCATGAGCGTCAACGTCAGAAGCATGGCGAACACACAGCCGTCACAGGCTGCAAGCCCGCTCGGTGCGAAGCGGCCGGGAGTGGTGCGGCTTGGGATAGCGGCGGTCAAGACCGGCAGCGTCGGCGAAGGATTGAGCGCGGCAGACCTCGCCGCAGCAGTGCAGAACACTCTGGCCGAGTACCTGAAGACCCCGACCGTCGAACTCGTTCAACTCGAAGCGAAACTCCCGTCGCTCGTCGAAGCTGAGGCCAAACAGAAGGAGTGCGACTTCATCGTCTTCGCAAACGTCTCGCATAAGAAGGGCGGAGGCGGCGGCTTCGGCGGGATGTTCGGCAAGGTGGTCGCTCCGGCTGTCGGGCAGGTCGGCATCGGCCATACGGGCAGCACCGCCGGGAACGTTGCCGGACAGGTCGCAACCAGAGCGGTCGTCAACGCCGGTGATGTATCCGCCAACGTCAAGCAGAAGGATGAACTGACGCTCGACCTCCGCGTGCAAGCGCCCGGCAGCGGTAGCCCCGCCGCATCAAAGCAGTTCAAATCTAAGGCCAAGTCGGCCGGAGAAGATATCATTACACCCGTCGTCGAGCAGGCTGCGCAGACCATTCTCGACGCCGCCAAGCTGTAGAGAGACGACGCATCGATTGGCTCGAAGGATACAGAGCAGGGACGCCACAAGGCTTTGTGGCCGTGCGGAATGAAGATGAGCGATAATCGGAAGATGGTTGAAAAGCTCATCGGAGTCATCTCCGACACACACGGCCTTGTGCGTCCCGCGGCTGTCGAGGCTCTGCGCGGCGTCGAGTTGATTCTCCATGCGGGCGATGTCGGAAGTCCGCAGGTGCTCGAAACTCTCAGCCGTCTCGCCCCGGTGGTCGCCGTGCGCGGGAACAATGATAAGGGCGAATGGGCGGAGTCGCTTTCCACTTGGGAAGTGGTCGAAATCGGGGCTGTCTCCATCTACATGTTGCACGACTTGAAAGAGATGGAGATTAGCCCGTCGGGCGCAGGCTTTCGCGTGGTCGTCAGCGGCCATTCACATCAACCTTCGCTTGAGGAGAGACGCGGCGTGCTCTACCTGAATCCGGGGAGCGCCGGGCCGAGAAGGTTCAAACTACCCGTCAGCGTCGCGCACCTGCGTCTCAACGGCGAGGCTGTCGAAGCACAGTTGATAGACCTCTCTGTCTGAACGAGGCGGGCGATTCAATTCCGGTACAGGTTCGCAATAAACTCCGGCTCGCGCGGTTCTTCACGCATCTTCATGCCTTTGCTTAAAGCCCAACGGTGAAGCCAAGAGAGTCCTCTTGGCCCGGCGTATGTGTCGGGCAGACGATAGGCGGGGTCTTCCAACGCCGCTTCAAGCGAGACGAAGGCATAGCCTCTGCGCTTCATCATGCGAACGAGGTCGTCGAAGTAGTCCGCATTGAGTGGGTTGACGTGGAGTAAAAGCACCTGTTTGATTTCGCGTCCGACCACCTCCACCGAAAGCTTCTCGAAGAAATCGAAAACCTCTTCCATGTATGTGAGATACATCGAGGCGATGCGCTTCGCCAGTGCTTCGTCGCCGCGCTCCTTCGCTTTCGCATAGACCTCTGCAAACACCCATTCCTGATTATCGATGGTCACGGGCGCAATCCTGTAACCTCTTTCGCTGAGAAAAGCCTCGAAGGCTTTTTTGGTTTCAAGCTCTTTCCCGGCGTGGAGGAAGGGATGGCGGAAATACCTCAGCTTCTTGCCTCTCTGTTGCAGCAGGCGCTTCGTCACCGTCTCGCCGCGCACGACATCGGCTTGATACTGCGCGAGAGGCGTGTTGTTGAGGTCAAAGTGGGAGAAGGAATGATTGCCTAACTCAAGACCGGCGTCGAGCCACAGGCGGAGCAACTCCGGCAGCGCATCTCTCTGTCGCTCACACAGTCTGCCCTCGACGACGAGGCCGAGCGCAGGAACTCTGTGTGCAGAGACGCTGCGCAGGAGTTTTCTATTCATTTCTGCGTAAGCTTGCAGATTGCAGCGTTGACTCTGCTGCATCGCCACGCCGGGCAAGTCGTCGAAAGTGATGGCTACTTCTCTGCGGAGAGGTTGAGCCTTCGACTGACTCTGCCCCTCCGGCGCGGCGAAGCAGGTGGCAAAGAGCAGGCAGATTGATAGGAAACTTTGCAGAAGCCCTCTTATCATCACTCGTTCTCCTTCGTGATGTGATTGAAGCTGTCTTTAGTCAGCGCGCGAAGACCGTTTGATAATAGCCTGTGACGCCGTTTAAGAGATACCGCACGGCAAGCGCCGTCAGCACGATTCTCAACATGCGCGGGTCGCAGTTGAAGCTCTCTGTAGTCTGATGCGTGAACTTATAGACCGCTTGTTGGAGGGTCGAGTCAGCGCGTCGGCCTAGCAAGTCTTCTGAGCCGACGGAAACGGTCAAGAGCAACGTGCGTGATTGATATCCGAGATTAGTGAGAGGAAATCCGAAAAATTGGATTTCCGAAGGTGAGTAGACGAAGAGTGGCTTTCCAACGCGCGAGTCAAAGTGTACGGATGGCAAGAAGTTAACCGTCGAAGCGTGTTTGCTGGAATACTGTTTGCCTCATCAGCAGAGAGTAGTTAGAACGACGAATCCCGCTATCACCGGCAAGTGACAGCGGGATTGACGAAGGCACGACCTCTGTCTCACTGAGCGCAAAGGGTGCGTTTCTTGGCAGTCGTATCTTAGCGCAAAGTGTGGCTCGTCCTCAACCTCCCTCTCAGAAAGGAGCCTAACATGTTGCGCATTACCCTCACTCTATCCATCCTCCTCGCCCTCGTCGTCGTCGGACATACGTGCTTGAACTTTCAGCCGACATTGCTCTTCGGAACTCGCGCCGAGGCTTTCGCTTCACAGGCCGACTGGGCTGTGCAGGTCGAGGAAGGGAAGACGGCGCGCTCGACGCTTTCGATTGGCAACCGCTGCTCCGCGCCGCACCGTTTCCGCGTCGAGAGCAAAGCAAAATTCCTGCGCTTCGAGCGGCCGACCGAGTCCATCCTGATAGGCGCGGGTGTGGTCGAACGGCTCGGCGTGCAGTTCGATGCGACGGCCTTGAAGAGCAAAGTCTATCGCGGGAAGGTCGTCATAGATTGTCTCGACTGTAAGGAAGAAGCGAGGTGTAGTCAGGACAGAGACGAGTTGGAAGTAGAGATGACCGTGATTAAACCTTCAGCCGCCGCCGCCACAGTTCCACACCCACACCCGACGATACAACCCGCACCGACACCGCAACCGACACCCCAACCCACGCCGCCCCTCACATCCTCGAAGGACTTTAGCAGCGGGAGCGTCAACACCATCGCCCTGCAAGACAACGCCGTCACGCAAGGCTGGACGATTAACATTGATAGAGACCCGACATCGACGGCCTGCGGGAAGCTGACCAATATCCCTGTGGCAGGGGCGACCGACTGCCCCAGCGCCACCGCAGTCGCGTGGAATCTGCTCACGACGCTCGTCCAAAACAACTGCCTCAAGACGGGCTGTCCTGCCGACTACGTCATCACACAGGGAGTACCGAAGTGTAAACCTGAGCCATATAAACGTCCGAACGGTTCGGACGGCATGCGCTGGCGTGTGAGTTGGACTTGGAACTGCGTCAAGCCGCCTTCCATACAGTGCTGCGAATGTCTCGGCCAGGCCACCACGCTAGACCTCAGCACGGGTCAGAGCAGCCCCGCAGACACGCTCTGGACGGTCAACGGCGGCACGGTCTACACGACGACGCCGGTCGCCGGTTGGCTCACTTTGCCCCCGGCAGGTTGGATACAGCCGGTCGCTTCGCAGACGCCAAGCGTCAACATCCCCGCAGGTCTCTACACTTACATAGCGAGGTTCAACGTCCCGAAATGTACGATTCCCTTCAGCGAAGTCAGACTCGATGGACAGTTCGCCGCAGACAACAGCGCACAGTTGTTCTTCGATAGCGTTTCCGTGCCCGGCGCCTCCTGTGCCGGGCCGACCTGCTTCAAGAGTCCGCAAGCGCCTGTCTCTTTCAGCATCACCAACATCACGCCCGGCACGCACACGCTTGAGGTGCGCGTGAGGAACGATGAAGTTTATTCCGGGCTGCTGCTCAAAGCGCAACTCACAGCACAATGCAGAAAGGAAGCCACGCTTCCATAACCACACCAGCCACACGCTTCAAGCCGACGCCCGGAGAGCCTGCCCCTCAGCATCCTCCCTCGCGCGGCGTCGGCTTGAAACGCGCGAGGCGTCGGCAGAGAAAGTTAATAAGACTGATGCGGGGCAGGCAATTCAGATTTCTATCGCCTCGCCGATTTCGTTGATGGTCGCTATCTCGCTTCCGCTGATTTGCTCTCCGCCGAAGCCAAACAGCCCGCCCTCTTTAGCTGCCGCCGCAACCCTCTCGGCCAACAACAGCAGCCACCTCTTGTACTCGTAAGCCTCTCCCGCGTTTGCCTTCGCCTTCAACACTGCGGCCGCCGCGCGGCACACCTCAAGCGCCCTGCCTCTGACTTCATCAACCGACAACCGCTCCGTCTGACCGCGTTGCTCATCCTCCGCGTTGGCGATGATGTCGGCCACGACCGCGCCGAGCAGAGAGTCCTCGCCCGCACGCCCCTCGCCCGCCGCGATGCCGTCGGCCACCGCCGCCATCTCACGCACAAAGTCGTCCTGCTTGCTCGGAGCAGCCCCTGCCACCGCATAACCGACCAACAGCGGCGCTCTCAGCAGACTCCTCCACTCCTCCTGCGAAAATCTGTCTTTGACACTCATCGACACTCCCCCTTCTGAACGCAAAAAATCGGCTTCGCACATTACCGCATGAGTCCGATAATCACAGCGACGATTATCCTGCTCTCCCTTTTTATCGAAGATAGCAATGACGCTCTTTTTACTATAACCTTGATTGACAGGAAAACCGCGCCGACGCTCCACACTCAACGTCGGCGCGGTCTGTCTCCGCCGACCACGCTGAGTCGAACTCTTCAGAATCAGGGAATCTCTATGCCGAGGCGCGAAGCATACACCGCCGTCTTCAAGACGAATCAGATACGAGCAGCCCATGTGAAGGGCATGAGCGATGTCACCTTCAAAGGCTTCCAATGCCTGAACAGCGATTGCACGGAGTTTCTCTTCATCCGCAGAGATGAGCTTGAGGGCGACTTCGAGTTTAAGTGTCCGACGTGCGGAATGGAGATGGGGACTGACTATGCGTCGAAGTTTTACGACTATGACCTCATCGACAAGAGAGACAATTCAATCATCGAATCCGGCGAGTTTACGATTCCGCACAGTGCCTACATCGCGGAAGCGCTTGAGTACAAATACTGCATCATCTGTAACACGATGAAGCCGCTTCATCTCTTCGACGCGCACGGCAGCCGGCAATCCGGGCGGCAGGGCGAGTGTCGTCTCTGTAAGGGCGTCTATAACAGCATCAAGAACCAGACGCGCACCAGCGACCAGCACAGGGATGCTTCGCAGTTGCGCCGTCTGCGGATGGACTTGGCGGCAGGCGAGAAGATTGACAGCCAGAAGGTTTACGAACGCTACGATTACAAGTGCTTCAAATGTGGAAAAGATTTAAGCACGGTGACGAGCGCCAAAGAACGCCCGCTCGACCATACGCTGCCCGCCTACTATCTCTGGCCGCTGACGACGGCCAACGCGACGCTGCTCTGTCAACAGCATAATGGTGAGAAGTCCGGCAAGTGGCCTTCAAAGTATTACAATGACGCCGAGTTGAGAAAACTCTCGGTCATGACCGGGATAGACTATGAGATTCTTGCCGGAGAGCCGCACTACAACCCGGATGCCCTAGCCATCCTCAGCAACAAAGAGCAAGTCGAAGCCCTACTCACCAAGTACAGCGCCTACATCGAGGAGCTTATCAAACTGCGAAATCGCCTTCTCAGAGAGACCTCATTCGACTTCTTCAAAGTCACGAACAAAATCTCGCCGACGTGGGTGCAGCAGGCCGACGACGCTCTTTAACCGAGCACGAGATATTGATGAGACGTGACCGTGCCCTTGTCGCGTATGCCGTGCGATTCGCAGTGACCGACGCTCTCTGTAAAGAGGTCAATCACGCTGAACCATTTTGAAGCTATCTGCTTGAGGGCTTCAGCCATGTCGCACTTACGGCTCACGCCCAGATGCAGAACAAACACGCCGCCAGCCTTCAGACGCTCTCGCGCCTGTCGAAAAATCGGTTCATAAATCTCAAAGCCGCTCTTCTGCCGCTCATCGACGTACGCCATCGGTTGCGTCCTGAAGGAGAGAGATTCCCAACCGCAGAACCATAGACGCATCCAGTTCGCCAGATAGAAGCGCGTGCTGTCGAAGAACGGCGGCGAGGTAATGATGGCGTCCAGTTCGTTAATCTCTTGCGGCCACCATGATGTCGCGTCCTGTCTCAAGGCAATGCCCGGCACAAACTCGTCCGGATACTGTAGCGCGAGGCTTCGATTGACCTTCTCACGCAGCGACTTCAACAGCGGGCGATACTCTGCCGGGCCTGAAGGCGCAAACGGCGTGATGGGATGTGAACGCCGACTGAGCGCATATGGGCGGTTGCCGTGCAGTATGTGCAGGAGCGAAGCGAACACTAAGGATTGAGAGGGCGTGTCCGGTGGGTTCTCTGAAAAGAAACGGCGCGCGAGGAGGATTTCCTTAAATGTCTCCGGAGAAAAATAATCCGGTAATGCGCCGTTGAATTTAATGCTCCGCGCCTCTTCTATCTCGGCCTCGCTGACATGACCCGCCTGTAGATATGTCTCCAGAGAATCCATCAGTTGCGCACACGCTTCCGCGTCATGTGTCCCAAGTTTCGCGCCAGCGATGTGATGCGCTGCCGGACTAATGTCGAAACTCCAAGAGTGTGCGCCGCGCAACGCGGCCTCGAATGGAATGGTGCCCGTGCCGCCGAAGACATCGAGCAGGCGACCGCCCTGCGGGACGAATGTTTTGACGAGATGATGCGCCAGCGATGGCTTCATCTTCCCCTGATAGGAGCAGAGAGAGTGGAGCGGGTGTCCCCAGTTTCGCTTGGCGAATGTGCCCTGCTGGTGCGGCAACTCGGTTTTAAACTGCGCCCATCTTTGCGCTGCCCGACTGTCTAACTGCGCTCTCGTTCGCCGGATGCGTGCTGCGCGCGTCGTCCTGAAAACCAGCAACAACTGTTGAAGCGCCTCGCCGCTCCGCGACATGCGGCGACGCAGCACAATCTCTCGCTCAAAAGAGAAGCCCTGAGCCTTTAACAGTTC
>DASZCR010000182.1:0-7058 GCA_035942915.1 Pyrinomonadaceae bacterium
TTCGAGAAAGAGCCTCACCTGCGCGAGCGTGTAGTTCTCGATGTCGCTTATGCGGTGGCCTGCGGCGACGAGTCGGTCAACGGCGGCTGCCCAGTGGTTTGGCCGATGACGCCTTGCAGCGCCTCCCACGCCGGGCCGAGCGCCGCTCTGAACTCCTGCCCGTTCTGGAAGAAAAAATCGAGATTCACACTGAAGACCGTCGAGGCGAGTTTGACCGTCTCGGTCAGTTCCATCTGCTCGATCTCACCGACCATCAGGCCGCTGGCGATGTGCAGGATGCGAATCAACTGATCGCCGCCGCGCAGCACCATCTTGAGAGGGTTGAACTCCTTGACGGCTTTGCCGAGGTCGTCAGTGATTTCGACGACGCCCGCATCGGCCAGCTTGTCGATGCACTTCAGGACTTCGACGAACTGCTTCGTTCGGAAAGGCGTGATTGTGAGCGTTTTGCCGCCCACGATCACATCTTCCTTGACCTGTCCGAATACCTGCGCCAGTTCGTCGGCGCTCTTTACTTCCTGTGCCATCGTTTACACTCCGGGGCTTGGCTCATCCATCTCTTCCGACTCGCCGCTCAGTCAACTGTTGGCGTCGATGTAGTCCCAACGCGCGAACCCGCCGAAGTTGGCGTCGGCCGCCTTCGTCAGGTCTTTCAGGATTTCACCCTGAATGTCGAACGAACCCTGCTCATCGTTGATGAGCGCGATGAGTTGCGCCGGGTCGAAGACGATGCGATAGATGCGGAAGCCGATGCGCTGGTCGGTCGGGGTGCCCTCGGTGTTGACGCCGGCGAAGTAGAGCGCGTACTCGTCGTCGTCGTTGGCCTCCATCGCCGTCACCACGTCCGTCGCGGCGTAGGAGTACTGCGCGCGGAACGGCTGCACGTAGGAGCCGAGATTGAGGATGCGAATCAGACCGTGGCCGGCGTCGAGGACTTCGTAGTCGGTGCCCGCAACGAGCGTGGCCGGTGTCCCGGCCGAGTCTTTGACTACAATTGATGAAGCGCTCGGCTTCGCTAGTTGGACGATGGAGCCGACGATGAGGCCCGAGGGGAAGGTGTCGTAGGTCGAGCCGGAGTAACTGCCGGAGCCGAGCGCGACCTTCTTGCCCATCAGGACGAGCGCAAGATTGTCCTTGCGGATGTCCTCGATGGTAATGGTGAGTTGGCCGCCCTTGGTGACGGTCTGCACCTTGTCGTAGAGGCGGTTGCCGGAGCGCGACTCCTTGTGCTTGCGCCGCTCGACGGTCGGCTTGACCTCGAACTTCGGCGCGTTGCCAATCATGAAGAGAGCGCCGGGCGTGCCGGTCGAATCGCGCTTGGCGAGAAAGATTTCGCCCTGCCCGCTGAAGTAGTTGCTGTTCAAAAGGTCTTTCATCTCGTCCTCACTCCGTTAAGCTTCCCAAGGCGGCCGGCTGTATTCCACGACGAACGTCACGCGCACACCGCCGATGCGCTCGCTTTCTTTGTCAACACCCAGTTCGTCCGAGACGGGTAGCGTCCGGCGCGCCAGCCCTCCCCACTTGTCGTCCTTACCGATGCAGGCAATCACGTCGGCGAGAGCCGCGCGGGCGTTCGCGGCGTTCGCCGCTGCTACCGCGAGCACGACGATCGCCGTGATCTCCAGATGCCGGGTGTAAGTGCCGGAATTCTTGCCCTGCTCCGGGACGATGGTGTCCTCGATGCCGTCCGAGATGAGCAGCGCTGGCAGCTCTTCCTCGTCGAGGGTTTCGAGATACCACTCTCTGACGTTTGCGCCGACCTCGGTCTGGTATCCGTGCGCCGTCCTGATGGTGGCGAAGCGCGTCTTGACCGCCTCGACGATCTGCTGTCGTCTGCTGCTCACTGCTTCCTCAACTGCACGGTCGAGACGCCCGTCCCGTCGTCGTCAATCTTGACGACCCTGTAAACGACGGAGGAGATCGTCATCGTGTGCTTGTGTGTCACGCCGTCGAGGTCAGACGTCCGGCATTCGACGAACGGCACGCCCGCCTCGACGCCAGCATCAAGCACCTCGACCGCCTGCTGCGGCGTGTTGAAGATGACGTTGACGGTGCGCACGGTCGCGCCGGCTGCCGTCTTAATCGTCGCCTCGACAGCGAACTCATCCAGGTCAAAGAACTGTGTAAGGTTTTCGGAGAACAAACTCCGCGCCTCTCGAAAAGTTTTACGCGATTAACTCCTGCGCAAAGCCGCGCAGGGTCGCGCTCGACGGCGCTTCTTCAGCGCGCGACAAGATGCCGATGGCCGAAGCGTAGGTGCCGGCCGCGCCGTCACCGCCTGTCAACGTCAGGTCGAGATAGCGCTTCCGGCCGTTGAGGTTGACGTGGATGGCGTAGAGCTTGTTGTCATCGGTGGCCGCCGGCAGTGTCGCGGGCGTGACGCTGAAGTCAGCGCCTTCGACGTCCGTCGCTCCCGACATGTCGTCGGCATCCGACTCGCGCAGTTTCAGCGCAGCGAGCGCCACGTCGAGCGCGCCGAGGATGAGGACGATGGTGATGTAGCGGAAGCCGCGCGTGTCGATGGTCGCCGTCGTGAAAGCGGCGTTGTCGACGATGGCTCCCGGATTGGTAATGGCAACTACCTTCTGTGAAAGCGAATTGATCATGACTCTCTCTCCGAAAATTCTTCCGAACCTCTCCGGCCTGTTGACTGGCGGAAGGGTGAAATCAATCTTTCACCCTTCCGCGTGATTCTTTGCGGTTGGAAGGTTGACGCTTAAGCAGACTTCGTAATCAGGCCGACGACGGGGCCGGGCTCACGCTTGGCAGCCGACGCGTCGGCGTTGCCGACGTCGTGCGCGTTGATGTCGAAGCGCTCCGTGCCCTTGATGGTCATCAGGTCTTCCTCGAAGTCCGTGTCGTTCGAGTCGGTGAGCTTGATGGTGATGCCGCGCCGGTCGCCGAACATGACGCCCTTCGCCAAGTCTCCGAGCAGGCACGGAATCTGACTGTTAGCCTCCGCCTTCGGCAGCACCTGTGCAATCTCTACCTGGTAGCCCATGAAGGACTTGACGCGTGCGCCCTCGACCTCTGCGGCTGTCACGCCGCCGGCTTCGAGGATGATGCGCACCATGACCTCGGCCCAGAACGTCTTCGAGCAGAACCAGCGCGCGTTCGGCGTGTCCGCATACTGCGGAAGACGGCCGACCACCTTCAGGAAGTCGCCTCGCGTGATCTCGTCCCACGCGTTGCCGCTGGCCTCGACGAGGCCGGCGATGTTCGAAACCGTGCCGGAGAGCCCTTTGAGCTTGGGGATGACGCCCGTGATGCCGTGATAGTCGCTCGACCCGTCGCCGAGGAAGCCGCACTCGTCTTCGACGACGGTGAAGGCGTAGGCAATCTCGGAGGCGAGGTCATCGGCCATCGAAATCACCGCATCCTCTGAAAGCTCGTCCTCGTACTTGGCGAGCACGCCCCACTTGCGCGCGTGCAACTCGACCAAGTCCCACGCCTTCTTCGAGGCCGCGATGCGGCGGCTCGACCCTTTCGCGCCGATGGGATAGGCCGTCAACCCGCCCTTGCGCCGGGGGCGCTGCTTCTCATTCGTCGCCATCGGGACAACGTTGGCGAAGCGGCGGAAGACGCCGAACTGCTCGCGCAGGTCAATCATCACGTTCTCGAACTCGGTGGGGACGAGGAAGCCGCCCGACTCGTTGTCCGACTCGCTGTGCGCGCGCGAGAGCGCAATGCCATGGTCGCGGCAGAAGGTCTGTGCGCGCTCGCGCAGGCCGTCGCCGACCGAGCGTGCCATCGGGCCGGCCAGCAGGAACATGCCGAAGCGGTAGGCCGCCTCGTGCGCGCGCTCGCCCCGGAAGCTCTTGAGGCGGCCGACGGTGCGCGCGACGACGACTTCGCCGCCCTGGCGGGAGGCCGACGCCTGCGGGTCCTCTGTCGGTGTACGCTGCTGCTTGGCGGAGGCTGCGCGCTTGGCCTTGATAGCTGCACGCACTTCCTCGATGCTCTTGCCTTCGAGCGCCATGGAGCGCGCCAGCTCCTCTTCGCCGTACATGCGGCCGAACTCGATAATCTCTTTCTCGTCCACTGCTGTGCTCCTCGTTTCGGTGGTTGGTTGTGCGGCGCGCTCTGCTCCGGCGCCAGTGTTGGAATCGTTGGAATTGGAATCGTCGGCCGACCCGTCGGCCTCGTCACGCTTGCACGCGTCGCAGCCCGCGCCCGCGCACTCGCAGGTGTCGCTTCTGTGCTCCGCCTCGTCCTGCGCACGCGCGTCGTCGTCATCATCCATCGAGCGGCCAACGCCGACTGAGGTGTCGCGCGGGATGGCGACGATGGAGTTCTCCAGCGGCTCCCAGTCATCCGTCTGGTAGACGGGGCCGTCGTCGTCCTCGCGCACCAGGTGCAGTTCATGCACGATGAGACCGACTGAGGCGTTGCGGCGAATCTTGTCCTTCACGTCCTGGAAGATCTCCTCGCCGAGCTTGCCCTTCGAGAAGCGCACCACGCCGCGCATCTTGTGCCCGTCGGTAGTGACTTCCTCGTGGACGCCGATCTGCTTGGTGGCATCGTGGTCAAGAAGGAGGGGGCCGCCGTCTCTGAGGCGGCCGAGGCGGATGGCTGCCGGGGCGTGGTTGAGGATGAGTCTGCCGAACCAGTGCTCGATGGGCTCGTCGGAGGAGAAAGACATCTCGACCGTGCGCGCCTCTTCGTCAATCTTCATCTCGGCGCGCGAGAGTGGCAGCGCCCGCTTCAGCTTCTTGCCGAGCAGGCCGTCCATCTGCGCGCGTGTGAGCAGCTTTTTAGTCATAAGTCGCTTGCGTTCGGCCCCGGCCTGCGGCCTCCGAACGCAAGCGACTATGTCAGAAACGAAAGAATTATTTTTTGAGGGGTGCTGGCTCGTCCTCGTCTTCGGGCGGTGTCGGCTTTTTTCCGGCCGCGCCCAACTTGACGCCCTTCTGCTCGATAAGCTTCTGTTCGCGTGCGAGCGTATCGAGCGTCTCCTCGAAGTCGCCGCCCTGCTCGGCCACCACATCGGTGCGGGTGTCGAGCCCGCCTTCGATGGCCGTAAGGTTCGCCTGCACCTCCTTAAGCGGGTCGATCCAGCGCCAGCCGCGCGGCTGGAAGAGCGGCTCCGACAGTCGCTCGTAGTCCGACGGTCGGATACGTAGCGCGCCCGTGAGCATCGCCGACCTCATCCAGGCGAGGAAAACGCGCCGGTTGAGGTGCTCGACCAGGAAGTTCTGCAGGCCGCGCCAGGTGTCGCGCTCCGATAAGAGCCCAATGCGTGCGCTGGAGTAGTTGACGCCTTCGAGGTCTTCAGCCAGCGAGAAATAGGTGACCTCCATGCCGGCGGCGATGCCGCGCAGCACGCCTTTGATAAAGGAGGGATAACTCGTGTTCGGATGCGTCGGGTCATACTGCTCGAAGGTGTAGTTTTTCGGGATTACACCGAACTGACCGGGGCTCGCGCTGTCCATCAACACAGGCTTGCTGGTCTCCTGTTCGCCCTCAGCGCCTGTGAAGCCTTCCTCCTCATCCGTCTCTTCCTTGAAGAAGCCCATCTTGCACGCGCCGACGCGCGCCGCGACCAGTTCGGCCTCCTCATAAGCTCCGAGAATCTTCAGCCTGGTAATGGCCGTGTGAATCCACGGCACGCCGCGCGTCTGGTTCTCGTCGTCGGCGTTCTCGTCGTCGTGCAGAAAGAGGTGGATAATCTCCTCGGCCGGCACGCGCGTGCGGTAACGCGGCGTCGGGCTGTGGAGAAACTGGAAGTCTGACGGAGGAGGTGTCAGGTAGAAGGCGACAGGGCGGTCATCCGGGTCGAGTTCGACCGACATGACGACCCTATTACCGCCGGGCAGCCGCTCCGAGAAAGTCTCATCGAGCCAGTCAGCCGAGTAGAACTTCAGCGCGAAGCCGAAGGCGTTGTCGGCCGTTATCATCCGGAGGACGACTTCGCCGTCGCGCGCCAGAAGCGTCGCCGCCTTGCGCTGAATCTCTACCCATGAGAGCCGTCCCGAAGCCGAGGAGTTCTCGCAGTGGCTCCAGCGCTGCCACGCGCGCTCGACATGCCGGTTCAACTCCAGGTCCAACTCGCCGCGCTGATTGGCGGCGCGCGCCTGCAACTTCATCCCCGACGGCCCGGCGACGTTATTGCGAACCATCGAGAGAAACTTCTTGACGTAATCGTTGTTGCGCGCGAGGTCGCGCGAGCGGGCGCGCAGTCGCCTGAGACTGCGCCGCAGCTCGAAGTTGGCGGAGGTGTTGACCGTTGTGAAGTCGTTGGTCAGCCGATTTACCCGCGCTGCGTCGTAGGAGCGGCGCAAAGCGGCCTTACGGGCGCGGCGGTCTTCAGCGGCTTGCGCTTCGGCGCGCTCCTTGCGGATTTCGGCGAACGTCGGCAGTTCGAGATTTAGTGATAGCATCAGGCTTTGTCAAACCTCACATTAACAGTCTGGAAAAGAGTCCTTCCCGCGCGCACGCGCGCGCGCCGTCGCTCGGTCGCGTAGAGTCCGGCGTAATACTTGCGCAGTTCGAGCAGCCGTTCCGGAGCGATTCGCTTCAGGGCGCGGTTGTTGATTTGATACTCCTGCTGGTCGAGCGTCGCCTTCCCGAGCATCATCGCGTCAATCGCGTCGAGAATCTTTTTGGCCTGGGAACGCTCGTCGACCGCCACCCCCGTCGCGACCGAGGCGAAGCCCTTTTTGACAGTCACCTGCCCTGATGCGACAACGAACTTCTCCCCGCCCTTTTCCACCCACGCCTGCCAGTAGTAGACGCCGGGCGTCATTGCAGCCGTGTCGGCCGCCGGCACAGTGAGGACGTGCGTGTCGCCGTCGGCTACGGCGATGGCGTCGAAGCCCGTGCCGGTGCCGCGACAGTAATAAGTAAGCGTCCACTCCGAGGCCGGATAGTCGTCGAGTTCCTTCGTCCACTCAAGTTGCGCGCCAGCAACGATCTCGCGCGGTTCTGCGGTCGGCGTGCCGTCTAACATCGAATCACCTCCAGTTATTGACAAACCCGCGCATCCCGCGCCGAACTTTCGGGCGGCGTGGAGGGAGTGCAGGCGTCTGCACTTCTTCGGCCTGCACTCCCTCCGTTGT
>DASZCR010000183.1:0-46865 GCA_035942915.1 Pyrinomonadaceae bacterium
CTTTATGAATGCCGCTAGCCCCGGGCGCTTGACACTAGACAGGCGCAAGACACAATGGTCTTGTGACTCATCTCCCTCCACGCCGGCACAATCCACCTTGATACGCCGCAACAATCCCGCCAAGCGTTTCACATCTAGCCCTGCTGTTCCCATCAACTTTTCACCTCTCCACAGAGGAAGCCATCTAACGCTGGAATTGAGCCGCCGCGCGCACAACCAAACAAGCATTCAAGTTGACGAATGACATACAAGCTCATACGCGGTCGGCTCGAATGACTAGTTCGGGGGCGCTGCGTTATTGCCGCTCTCGCCGAACTCAACCACGCAATCACTTCTCCATCCGACTATTCAATGCTCTAGCTGACTCTCATCCTTACTCTACTGTCCATAGAAGGGAAGCCTCAAGCCATGACGAGAGGCCAACCTGAGAGTGCACCTGTCAGGATAAGTTACACTCCTGCTTTGAGCTAGAGCAGCATTCAAGAGAGGCGAGAGCGGCTTGCGTTAAGAATCAATCTTTCAACTCTTGAACTATTCAACGCGTCGCCGAACGCGCGAATCAGCCGCCGCGCACCCAACCTCGAAAAGTTCAAGTCTTGCGCCTAAGGATAACGCTCATACGCGGTCGGCTGCATTGGCTAGTTAGACCGCCTCAGAGAAGCGGCTTGAAGCCTCCTACGCTAGCAAGACGCTTCTTTCAGGCGCTCTAACGCGCGAATCAGCCGCCGCGCATTCAACTGAGCTAGAGACAAGCTGCCGATAAGAGAGAAGCTAACTCGCGGTCGGCTGCATTGGCTAGTTAGACCGCCTCTAAGGAACAGCACGACACGCTCCTTAGTCTCGGGCTGTTCCTTTCAGGCGTGCCTAACGCCAGGCATCACCCGCCGCGACGAGACGTGATTAGCGGCAAGTTCTCGATGAGAGCCGCGCTATTCGCGGTCGGGTGCATGCCGTTGTTAGATGCCGCCCTTGATTAGCGTAAGCTCGTTTAGATACCATACCTCCATGAAAGAGCCAATCATCACCGCGTCACCCGATGTTATGGGTGGAACCCCGGTATTCGCTAAGACCAGAGTGCCTGTCCAGACGCTGTTAGACTACCTCAAAGCCGGGGAATCTATCGATGATTTTTTAGAAGGCTTCCCTACCGTGACCAAAGAACAGGTAATTGCATTTCTGGAAGAAGCGGAAGAACAAATCGTGAAGATGGTGGCCTAAGGTGAAGCTTCTTTTAGATGAATGTATCGACCGACGTTTAGCTAAAGATTTGGGAAACCACGATGTTAAGACAGTTCCGCAAATGGGGTGGGCGGGCATAAAGAATGGCGCGTTGCTAACTCTCGCGGAAAATGAGTTCGATGTTTTCATTACAGTTGACCGCAACTTATCATTTCAGCAGAACCTGCCCAAGTTCAACATTGCAGTTTTAGTTCTTCATGCTTCGTCAAATCGTTTAGCTGATTTAAAGCCGCTCGCTCCAAAGATACTCGCAACCCTGCCCATGATAATCAAAGGTGAAGCTGAACACATAGGCATCTAACGCCCGAATTAACCGGGCGCGCATTCAATGTATCAAGCATCCAAGCTAACGGATGAAAGACCGGCTGACTCGCGCTCCGGTTCAATGAGTTGTTAGGCGACAGCCTTTGGCTTCCATGCAGACGTAATGTGTCTATTTACGCAGATTCAATATCCAAATAATGACCCACGCAACAATAAATATGAAGTAGTAAAGTGGAAACACCAGGTTATTTTTCATTAACAACTTTCTGTTTTCAACCTCACTATAAGCGACAGATAAAAGCGCCATCCCATGTTCTGCTTCGATTTGCCTTGCCCGAAGCATTTCTCCGAACATATGCGCGGCAAGCCGTCGTTCGCTATTCAAACCCAAGAGAAGGACGAAGAATGCTATGGACGAAAGCAGAAAACTAGAAAAATCAAGGCTCAACAACTTGGAACCAATGATTGTTAGGATAGCAGCTTGAACGGTCGTCACGAATGCCATGTCTTGACGGCGTAAACCGCTAAAGTGTCGGAACAGCCCCAGAGCATTGGAATATTCTTCCTTTGCAACATCCCAATTTTTCGTGGCACTTGGTGTCATTACGACCTCCCGCTAGCTTCATTATTCAATGGCGAGATTTCATCGCGGCGCCTAACGCGCGAATCAGCCGCCGCGCATTCAATCTCGAAAAGTTCAAGTCTTGCGCCTAAGGATAACGCTCATACGCGGTCGGCTGCATTAGCTAGTTAGACCGCCTCAGTGTTGCGGCATGAACACTCAGCGCAGCTTGTCTTATGCCGCAACTATCAGGCGTGCCTAACGCTCGAATTAACCGGGCGCGCACGAACCGCAGCTGGCGGCAAGTTCTCGATGAAAATCAAGCTAACTCGCGCTCCGGTTGAATGAGTTGTTAGGTGGGGATGTTTCTCATTTTATCTTTAATTATATCGGCTAGTTGCTCCAACGATAGGTTCTTTGCATTCAAGAAGTTCAAGTGCTTTAGATGGGGCGGTATTATTGATTCATTATGAGATAGAAGAATAGGAAATATCGGCTTACCTTGGGCAGAAGCAGCTCCAACCTCAAAAGCTACCCATTGTGAATTACGAGAATGCTCCGACATAAGGAATGCGACTGCTGAAGCCTTATTGAGAGCTTCTCCTGTAAGATCAAATAAATTTGTTCCCCACATACGTTCTTCCTGATTTGTCCAAGTATCCACTCCTCGCTCTCTAAGTTTCTTTGACAAAGAGTCGGCGAATGCAGAGTCCCTAGAAGAATACGATAGAAAAAGCCGCATAAATTATTCAACCTCCTCTGTATTAAGGCGTTCTTTAAGTTCAGCAAAATACCTATCCAATTGATTTAGCGTAATTAGATTACTTTTCTTAACCAATGCAGGAATAGAGCCTTCAGCGGATAAATCTTCCGGCTTAGTACCATGGAGCACAAAGATTATTCTTTTCTGAAGCCCCCATGCCGCGCCAATCTCCATCCAGACATAAGGTCTTTTCAGTGACCATGGAGTAAACAGCACTAATAACTCTTCTGATTTCTGAAGCTCTTTCAAAATTATAGCTTCAAAATCATCGCCGACATCAATGTCACTATCATCAAGAAAAGTCGAAGCGCCAGCATTTCGAGCATGTGCTTCAATCTGTTTAGCTACCCAAGTATCTAAACCTGAGTGAGATATGAAGATTTGATAATCCGTTGGTTTCATCCTAATACAGATTATATGTCATTCAAGTTAAGCACCTAACGCCCGGCATCACCCGCCGCGACGAGACGCGATTACAGCCAAGTCTAGCGATGAGAGGCAGGCTGATTCGCGGTCGGGTGCATGCCGTTGTTATGCGTCTGTTGACTTGCCACTTTCATTTGAAGATTCTTCTTCTGTTGTTTCTTTCATCGCTCTAAGGTATAGGACGTAATCTGCTGTATGTTTTATCAATTGATTGACCCAAAAAGCTGTGAGTATCATTTGGAAAGTAATATTGAACACGACGAACCGTGTTATGGGTTCAGGTTCATAGACTAACCGATAAACTTGCCAGCTATTAACGGCGACCACAAGAAGGCTAAGAAAGATCATCAGGGTATAGTAGTTGAATACCTTCCGTAGTTTTGCCTTATTCGCACTACTGATAGATAGATTCTTAATCCATGAGACAAGCCAAGTAACGATTTCCTTCGCCACAACGCTAATTACCGCTGTTACGATGATAGTGATTAATTGACTTCTATCCAAAGCGCCTTATCTCCTCAAAGGATTCAACAACCCTGACGCATAACGCCCGGCATCACCCGCCGCGCACTCAACGTGATGACGGCCAAGCCTTGCGGATGAAAGCAACGCTATTCGCGGTCGGGTGCATGCCGTTGTTAGATGGCGCGCTGGGTAAACACTATTCTCGATCCCGATACTTCTCAAAGGCTAAAGCATGCTGCAAAGACGGCGCGTCTATTCGATAAATACTATCCTTCCTGAGCACTATCATCGAGGTGACGGTCTTTTTCAGGACAGGGCTATTGAAGACGCCGACAATACGCTCAATACCCTGAGAACTATCCGCAAGCTTAACTCTCTCACTAACCGAGACCACATTCAGCATTTCTCTTTCCAGAGCTATTCTGGCGTCTCCTTCGGATTCATAATGACTCTTACGCTCATAAACCATGACCCCGTCCGAGGATTTCCATTCCTGTGACCACGCCTCGCCCCAAGCTCCGCTCTTACCCTGCACGAACCCATCAGCAACCATCACCATCTCAAAACTTATAAAATGCTTCTTGTAGAACCACACAGAAGCTAAAGTAACGCCAATAGCGAATGTGAGGCAGGCGATAGTTAAGAAGATTACTTTACGATTCATTTCTTGCTCCAACTGCCAGCGAGAACGAAGCCATCTAACGCTAAGTAGGCCGCGCGGCACGGTATTTTAGGTGGATGGACGATAATTGACACGTCATGCGGTGTAAGACAGTGATTCCGGATAATTACCGCGAGTGTCGGTCTAATCACGGATAGATTGGCTTTTACCGCGAGATTGATTCATAATCCGACAGTCCTCGCTACTATCCTACCGCCAGCTTCTACCTGTCCACCCGCCGGTGTTGCTCGCTTCGATTGAAGGAGCATGCGCTATGTCTGTCTCTCAAGAGCCGAAGTTGTCGCTCCTCGCCCGCGTCCGTCACCACATCAGGCTGAGGCATTATAGCATCCGCACGGAGGAGGCTTATGTCTTACATATCAAGCGTTTTATCCTCTTTCACGGGAAGCGGCATCCCCGAGAGATGGGCGTCGAGGAGATTGGACGCTATCTGTCTCACTTGGCGACAGAGGGCAAAGTCTCTGCTTCCACACAGAATCAAGCACTTGCTGCGCTGCTGTTTCTGTATAAGGAGGTACTCGGAATAGACCTGCCGCTCGTGGAGGGAGTGGTACGCGCCAAGCAGCCCAAGCATGTGCCGACAGTGCTCACACGTGAAGAGGTCAGGCAGATACTGTCGCATCTATCGGGCAGGTCTCACCTGATGGCATCACTGCTCTATGGAGCTGGTCTGCGATTGATGGAATGCGTACGTCTGAGGGTGAAGGATGTAGATTTCGGATATCGACAGATTACAGTCAGAGACGGCAAAGGAGAGAAGGATAGACGAACGATTCTGCCGGCACCGCTCGTCGAGCCTTTGAAGCGTCAACTCAGGCGCATTAAGCTACAGCACGAGGAGGATTTACAGAGAGGCTATGGGAGCGTCTATCTGCCTTACGCGCTGGAACGTAAATACCCGAATGCGGCGCGTGAGTGGATTTGGCAGTGGGTCTTTCCTGCTAGCAAGCTGTCTACAGACCCACGCTCCGAGGAGAAAAGGCGACATCACATCTCGGAAGACAGATTACAAGCGGAGGTCAAGTCGGCCATTAAAAGGGCCGGTATTATGAAGAAGGCGGGCTGTCACACGCTCCGGCACAGCTTCGCCACACACCTCTTAGAAGCTGGCTACGATATTCGCACTATCCAGGAACTACTTGGACACGCCGATGTGTCGACGACGATGATTTACACACACGTACTCAATAAAGGTGGCAAGGGAGTCAAAAGCCCGCTTGAGTTGTGAGACAGAAGACTACTTATCACCTTCACTTGCCTTGCTCAGTTTCAAGGTGAAGGGTTCGCAAAGTTAGTTGTATATCCGTTGTATTATAGTAGAAATAGGGGAGAGAAGAGCTCTAAAGCCGTCCTTGTCCGCACGTGCTCGAAAAAGGAGGAGAGCACGCACGGTTGCGGAAGCATTCACGACGCACGGTGTCGCCTTATGGCTGGCGATAAGCTGAAAATTGTAGGTGACAAGCCTCTGTGGGATGGGGAATTGAGGTCATGGCTTGAGAGATACATCGCAGAGCATCCTCATCACACAACAGAAATTTAGCCTGTCACAATATATTCGGTCTGCCGCGGGTCATCTTAGGCGAGTACCTTGAAGGCATCTATTTCCTGCCTGAACAAGCTGGCGGAAAGGGGCATAAATCGGAGAATTCACGCGTCGAGCCGTTCATCCGGCGTTTCCGTGAAAGCATGGAGGGGCACTTAGGCACGGGTATACGAGAACCTTCGTCCAGACCCGTGCTTGGGATTGCATGCAGAACACGTGCGAGACGGCGATTAGGGAGAAGGCGATAGTTGTTATATACGGAAAACCCGGCGTCGGAAAATCTTGTTGCCGACTCGAATTTGCACGACGCAATATGTTAACGGCCCGGTGTTTGAGATTGGAATTAAGCTACGGCGGGCGAGCAGCACCGAGACCACGCCGCAAGAGAATAGCGTGAAAGAATTGCTATCGCGCCGACATCGCCATTCGCTCTTCGCACGGAAATCTGCCACGTAAATGCCTAAAAAAATCTGTTGACAACCTCGTTCCTGACTACTATCTTCTTCCTGTTTTGGAACAGTAAGCTTTAATGACCCCTCCTCAGGTCATCTTTTCTCTCCCTACATGCTGTGAACGTCCTCTTTGCAATTCACGTGTGTCTATTGAACGATTCGTAACTAAATCGAAATCTTTGATTCGTCTTATGCTCCCCGCATAAAGGCCGCCTTCCGGCGACAACTTCCCGCTCCTCAGGCGGGCGCTCCTACAGAGTCACGAAACTCAAAAACAAAAGCCCGCTAAAGCTCTTCGGCTTTGGCGGGACACCATCGAACAATCCGAACTTCTGCCGCGTTCTCGGCCATCGAAGACGCTCTTTCGGTCGGCTCACACAGCGCAAACGCGGTAGCGGCTCGCATGCGAAAGGAGTTATGCGCCGTGTTGTACCCTACTCGTCCCGCCTTTCGTCGCGCGCGAAAGGTATCCCTCGTCTTCTGTTGTCTTCTCTTGACGAACGCTCTCGTCAGCTTGCCGTTGC
This sequence comes from Pyrinomonadaceae bacterium, assembly GCA_035942915.1. GTDB lineage: Bacteria > Acidobacteriota > Blastocatellia > Pyrinomonadales > Pyrinomonadaceae > DASZCR01. The sequence goes on from DASZCR010000183.1 coordinate 6,921, forward strand.
GCGCACGCGCGGCAGCGTCGCCTCCGGCGGCCTTGCAGGGCGACCCGTCACTTGTCGGTCAATGGTCTCCTCCGGTCAATCTGGGCGTCATCCTCATTCACACGCACGTGCTGCCGAACGGCAAGGTGATGTTCTGGATGCGCGACCGCAACGCTCAGGGCGACGTCATCGGGAGCACCCAGACCTACCTCTGGGACCCGACGACCGGAGGCTTCGCAGGATTCCCCGTCAACTCGACCACACACATGTTCTGTAGCGGCCACTCCTTCCTGCCCGACGGCCGTCTGCTCGTCACCGGCGGTCATCATGGGCAGGACGGCGTCGGCGAGCCGCACACCAACGTCTTCGATTTCAACACTAATACATGGTCGCGCGGCCCCGACATGAACGCGGGACGCTGGTATCCGACCAACTGCCCGCTGGGTAACGGCGAAACCGTCGTCGTCTCCGGCAACATCAACGGCACGCTGGGCGTCAACACGCTCCCGCAGGTCTACAACACGAACGGGACGCTGCGCTCGCTGACCAGCGCGCAACAAGGCTTGCAGTTGTATCCATGGATGTTGCTTGCGCCCAACAGCCGCGTCTTCAACTCCGGCCCCGACCAGTTCACGCGCTACCTCAGCACGGCGGGCGCGGGCGCTTGGTTCACGGGGCCGACGAGCAATTTCGGTTTCCGCGACTATGGCGCGTCCGTCATGTACGACGACGGGAAGGTGCTCGTCACGGGCGGCGGCCCGCCGACGGCGACCGCCGAGGTCATCAACCTGAGCAGCGAGAACCCTGCGTGGCGCTTCGTCGGCTCGATGGCGAACGCGCGGCGGCAGATTAACGCGACCCTGCTTCCGGACGGTCAGGTGTTGGTCACGGGTGGCACGAGCGGCGCAGGCTTCAACAACGCCATCGGCTCGGTCTTCGCCGCCGAGATGTGGAATCCGCAGACTGAACAGTGGTCAACGATGGCGAGTATGCAGACGCGCCGTCTCTATCATTCGACGGCCGTGCTGCTGCCTGATGGTCGCGTGCTGGTCGGCGGCGGAGGCTCGCCTCCCGGCTCCGGCGGCGACGTTGACCACACGGACATTGAAATCTACTCGCCGCCTTACCTGTTCAAAGGCGCGCGCCCGTCCATCACCTCCGCGCCCACGGTCGTCAATCATGACCAGCAGTTCTTCGTCGGCACGCCCGACGGCGCGAGCATCTCCAAAGTGACGTTGGTGCGCCTGTCGTCTGCGACCCACTCGTTTAACCAGAACCAGCGCATCAACTACCTGAGCTACAGCCAGACGAGCGGCGGCCTCAATGTGACTGCGCCCGGCAGCGGCAACATCTGCCCGCCCGGCTTCTACATGATGTTTCTCGTCAACAGCAACGGCGTGCCCTCACAGGCCAGCATCATTCAGGTGACGGTTCCCGGCTCGCCTTCAAACGCCATCGACGACCAACGCTACTTCGTGCGTCAACAGTATTACGACTACTTCAACCGCGAGCCAGACCCCGGCGGCTTCACGAATTGGATGAATTACATCAACGGCTGCGGCAACGACCCGTCCTGCAAAAACACGCGTCGCGTCACGACCGGACGCGGCTTCATGGAGTCGGGCGAGTTTCGCAGGCGCGTCGGCGGCGCGTTCAACCCTGCCTCACCCGGCGCGGGCTACACGGCCTATAACCGCGAGTACGTCAGACAGTGCTACATCGTCTACCTGCGCCGAGACCCCGGCGAGGTCACCAACCCGGCCAACGAAGGTTACGGTTGGTACGACTATCTAAGCCGCACGGGCGACTATCAAACCACGCTCGGAGGCTTCGTCAACTCAGGGGAATATCGGAACAGGTTCTTCAAGCCCTGAGCCGCACGTGCTTCGAGAGAGGAAGACTGCTGCCGGGCGTCTGCACAGACGCCCGGCGGCAAGCTTCCACGTAGTTGACGATGAATAGGTAAGGAGGCAGCCAAGATGGCTCACGCACGAAATTCGACGAGATGCTTTTCCGCGCAGATGTTCGCACGCGCCGCGACCGTCTGCGTGCTTCTGCTATCGCTCTCTTCACACACAGGGGCGCAACAAGGCGTCGCGCGAACGCAGCCGTCAATCCCGGATATCGAGGTGTTTGACCAGAACGGGAAGAAGATGCGCTTCTACAGCGACCTGATTGCGGGCAAGGTGGTCGCCGTTAATTTCATCTTCACGAGTTGCACCTTCGTCTGTCCGATGCAGGGAAGCAATTTCGCCAAACTCCAAACGGCGCTCGGCGAGCGACTCGGCCGCGACGTTCATCTCATTTCGGTGAGCGTTGACCCGGCGACCGACACGCCTGCGCGTCTCAAAGCTTGGGGAGAGAAATTCGGAGTGAAGGCGGGCTGGACGCTCGTGACGGGCGAGCAGGCTTCAATGGACAAGCTGCTGCGAACTCTTACCGGCGACGCCACGCGCCCGGTCGAACATTCACCCGTAGTGCTACTCGGCGACTTCGACAAGGGCGGGTGGGTGCGCGCCTATGGATTGGCCGAGCCGGAGCGTTATCTCGACCTTCTCGCTAAAGCTTCGTCTGCTCAGGCGTCGAAGCCTTAAGAGCCTGACCCATGAGCAGGCCGGCCGAAGAGCTGAAACGCGTTGCCCCGAAGTAGAGCGCGCGGGCATCACGCAAGGCTCGTATGTCTTCAGGGTTCTGTTGCCGCAATCGCCGGCATGACCATACCGCTCGCCAGCCCGCGTCGCCCTCTTGCGCGGCTCACGGGGCTTGATGGGCTACGTAATGGCTGTGGCGCGGGTCTGCTGTATGAGGGCAGTTGCCTTGAGGGCAAACTATGGCAGGAGGGTGAGAGCCGCTCAGGTGTGTGACGAGCTTTCACCTTAGCGTGGATGCGAAGCTACTCCTTCCGCGCAGGGTGACTCAGAGATGTTCGCGGAGGATGTTCCTCTTGCGAGAGTCGAACGTGACGAGGAAGTTCTGCAACAGTTGGTGCGTCTCCGTCGCCGGCTCTGTCGCCGCAATCGCTCCTGCGCTATAATTCTGCCTTACAGTTCAGCCATCATGCTGCGGTGGTCTTAGCGGACGGTGCTCCCTTGAATGACAATGGCTACAATTCTTATTGTCGACGATGATTCGCTCATCTGTGAGATGTTGTGCGACCTGCTCTCCGAACAACACGTCTGCAACATGGCTGTAACGGCCGAGGAGGCGATGACGTTGATGCGGAGAGGAAGTTACGATCTCGTCATCTCAGACATCTCCATGCCGGAGATGAGCGGCATCGATTTGCTCGGCTTCATCCGCGCCAATCATCCGGCGACTCCTGTCATCGTGATTACCGGTGCACTAGACAATAAAGATGCCGAAAATCTATCCCGGCAAGGCATCTTCGACTACATGATGAAGCCTTTAAAGTTGGAGACGCTTGAGAGAAGTGTTAACCGCGCGCTTCAGAGACGGCAGGCGCTTCTAGACCAGATGAAATGACCATCGCATTGATGAGTTTTGGCGACCGAGCTATTCGACCCATGTTTTCTGCGCGGGTTTCCGACCTCTTCTGATTGTCTGCTGCTGACCTCTGCGGTCTGTTCTCAGAATACGAGTGCGCCCTTACCGTCCAGTGCCTCGCGCACTTTTTGCCCAAGAATCTCAATGCTGTAGGGCTTTTGAATCAAGGCCGCGCCGGTCTCCTCGATAAACATATTGTGAGCCATTTCCTCGCTGTAACCGGTCATGAAGATGACCGGGACATCGTCTTTCAAGGAGCGCATCTGTTCGTAAGCTGCGGGCCCGCCGATACGCGGCATCACGATGTCGAGAATGATGAGGTCAACTTCATCATAGTGAGCGCGATATAGCTCAAGGGCTGCCTCTCCGTCCTCCGCCAGGATAACCTTATAACCAAGCCCTTCTAACACATCCTGTGTTAGTTCTCGCAAGCCTGCTTCGTCTTCGGCAATGAGTATCGTTTCCGTCCCGGTGGGCAGTAGGAGTTTAGTCTTCGAATCCTCGTCACGAGCGATGACGTTGGATACCGGCAGGTAAATTTTGAAGGTCGTTCCATGACCTGGCTCGCTATAGACCTCAACCAAGCCCTCGTGCTGTTTGATGATGCCGTAAACCATCGAAAGGCCAAGCCCCGTCCCTCTTCCGACTTCTTTTGTTGTAAAGAAAGGCTCGAAGGCGCGCGCCAACGTCTCGGAGTTCATGCCGCAGCCGGTATCCGAGACCATCAGACGCACGTACCTGCCCGGACTGTCGAAAGCGTGCAAGCTACAGTAATTTTCATCCAGAGTGACCTCGTGCGTCTCAATGAGAAGCCGCCCCCCGTTAGGCATCGCATCACGCGCGTTAAGAGCAAGATTCATGATGACCTGCTCAATCTGCCCGGTGTCGACGAAGACCGGAGACAAATCGGGCGCGGCCTCGACCTGTACCGCGATGTTCTCGCCGATGAGGCGACCGAGCATTTTCATCATGTCTGTGATTGTCTCGTTGAGGTTGATGGTTCTGCGCTCCAACTGCTGACGGCGACTGAAGGCGAGGAGTTGATTTGTCAGCGTCGCGGCCTTATCGGCGGCCTTCGCAGCGCCTGCGAGGCGACGCGCCTGAGCGGCATCGGATTCGAGACCTCTGGAGGCCAGTTGTATATTTCCAGAGATGATAGTTAGAAGGTTGTTGAAGTCATGTGCGACGCCGCCGGCCAGCGTGCCAATCGACTCCATCTTCTGCGATTGTCGAAGTTGCTCTTCAAGCTTCTTTCGTTCCGTGATTTTACGGTTGATGCTCAAGACCGCCGGGCTTCCCTGATATTCGATAATCGAAGAATTGACGAGGAAGTCGATGGGCGTCCCGTCTGCCTTGAAGTGCACGGTTTCAAACTCCTGATATGCGCCCTGACTCAGCGACGCCGCAACGTGCTGTTCGCCCTGCTGGTTGTCCATCGATATCTCTCTGAGGCGGCGACCGATGAAAGCATCCCGCGCAATGCCGTAGGTTTCGCAAGCCTTGTCGTTGACATCCAGAATAATCTCATTCGTCGGCTCGTAAATCATGATAGCGTCATTGGCATGTTTGAAGAGATTGCGGTATTCCTCTGATTTCCTGATTGCCTCCTCGATTCGCTTGCGCTCGGAGATGTCCCGCGCGTTGCAGCAAAAGGCATCCTTCCCGTCATAGGTGATGACGCTGACGGTGTGCTCCACATCCACCACAGAGCCGTCCTTTCGACGGTATCGACGCTCGACGGTGAATGGCCTTCTGGTCGTTAAAGTCTCCTCTGTTTTCTGCTTGATGACCTCCTCCGGTTCGAGCAGGAAATCGTGAACAGTGAGCTTTAAAATCTCTTCCCGGTCGTATCCGACCAGTCTTTGAAAGGCGGCGTTGCTCTTCAGAAGGCGCTTCGTTTGCGGGTCACAGATGAAGATACTCTCTCCCGTCTGCTCGACCACCGAACGATAGCGCGCTTCGCTGGCGTCGAGTTGCGCTGTCCTCTCTGCAATCTCTCGCATCTCCTTTTGGCTGCGCAGGCAGGAGATGGTTAAAAAGATGTCCTCGAAGATGACCCATCCGGCGTGTTCGAGCCACCTCCAATGGCTCGCCGTGAGAACTCCGAAGACTGATTGCGGCCAGAACACGCCGCGCAGGAAATGGTCGCCCGCCACGACCAACGTGGCCGGCACCAGCACGCGCCAGTCGCGGTAGAAAGAGATGAACGCCAGCGAACCAAAGACGTGGAAGTGCGTCTCAATCCTCCCCCCCGTGAAGTGTATGAGAAGAGAGGACATAAGCATTTGTGAGACGGCGATGATATGACGGGTGGCCGTCTGGCCGGGATGCTTTACTGCCAGTAGTACGGGGAAAGCGGTAATCGCTCCTCCGAGAAAAAGTGAAGACCAGACGTGTATATGAATCTGACTGGATTGGCCGAGCCAAGTTTTGGGCGACAGCCAGAGGGCCGTTCCCACACAGGCGAGCCATTGCACGACCATCAAGACGGCAAACATGCGGTCGGTTTGCACATAGATGGAGCGCTGGTGTTGCTCGAAGACGCTCTGTGCGCGCTGAGATATTAGTCCGCTTATTTCTATATCATCGTGCGTGGTCATGTCGCTCACTTTCCTGCTTACAATTCTCGTCGAGGAGGGAACAGCCGAAGACAACTGTCTCGGTGCGCTCGGCCTCACTGGAAATCAAAAGAGAAGTGATAGCATCCCTTCCCGCGTTGTCGCCCTCGTGACCACGCGCTCCGGTGATGCCGCCGCTAAAGACAAGCCGTCCCCCCGCGTCATACAACAGCACTTGACCGGAAGTCGCTGCGTTGAAGAGGTGCGCTTCCGCGCCTCCTTCATCTGTCATTACTTCCACTCCCGGAATCGTCGAGGCGCTCTCCCACAAATCGCTCCGTTCCCATCCGGGTTCGGTTCCGTCCGGCTTTAAGAAGAGCAAGTGCGCTGTCAAGCGTCCCTGACCTCGCGCCATAATCAAAGCAAGTTCGTTGATGCTGGCACGGGTGCATGGACAATGCGGGTGTACGAGCATAATCAGAGTGAACGGATTTGAGTGTCGCTGCACGCGACTGGCCGCAGGCCAATTCAACGGAGGGGTTCCACCTTGTCCCGGAGTATTCTCGTAGCCCCATAAGACCCAGAGTCCGACGAGAATCATCAATACCCATGTGAAACCGAAAGCAATCAGTACGCAACGCCACGCTTTACGACGCGTCCCGCTGAACACACGCTGATAGAAACTTCCGCTCTCTTTGATAGATGAAGACATAGAAATGCTTGATTGTTGAGATTAAGACTTTCGACGGGCTACAGCCCACAGGAGGGTATTCAAACCGAGGTCGAGAACTTCTTTAGCAGGTCTAAATAGCCATCTGCCGCGATGACTATGGCGGTTTCCCTGACAAGGGAACCTTATCTTTAAGTTTAACCGACGCTAAAGCATGTTACAAGCAATTTATGATTTTACGGAGCAGAGGTTTCCCTGAAAGGACGTTGCGGCACATCCCAAGTTTGTCGTCGTTCGACACAAAATAAAGCAGGGGTGAGAAGATGTGTTCTCGAATCAGGAAGCTATGAATTATCGCCTCGTTGAATGAGGCTTGCCACAATGGCGACCAATTCGGCTAACTCGACCGGCTTCGGAAGATGCATCTGATAGCCTGCCCTGATTGCCCGCAGACGGTCTTCCGTTCTCGCATAAGCGGTTAAGGCAATGGCCGGAATGTTCTTCCCGTGCCCTGTGGGCAGTGCCCTCACTCTCCTGATTAGCTCGTAACCGTCCTCGCCCGGCATTCCTATATCACTGATTAAGAGGTTCGGCTTTTCCTTTTCGATTGTCTCAATCGCTTCCTGCGCTGAGCGTGCAGTCAAGACCTCCGCACCGCACTGTGCGATGCCGACCCTGAGCACTTCTCTCGAATCAGGCTCGTCGTCCACTATCAGCACCTTCAACCCGTCCAATCGCTCAGCGCAGTCATACGTAGGAAGAGTATCTCTGGCGGCGGGGTGGACGCGCTCCGCCGCCCCTTCCTTTTGATAGACGGAGACCACCGGCAGTTTCACGATGAAGGTTGCCCCTTGACCTTCGCCCAAGCTCTCCGCCTCCACTGAGCCGCCATGAAGTTCGACCAAATGGCGAACGATGGCGAGTCCCAAGCCGAGGCCGCCATGTTGACGTGTCGTCGTCTGGTCTGCCTGACGGAAGCGGTCGAAAACGTGCGGCAGAAACTCCGACTTGATGCCTTCTCCTGTGTCGCTGACCGCTATCTCGATGTGCGAGTTGATGCGCTCAAGCCTGACCTGCACCCGCCCGCCCTTCGGCGTGAATTTAATGGCGTTCGATAGTAGATTCCAGACAATCTGTTGGAGGCGTGCCGGGTCACCGACGATTGAGACCACGCCCGTATCCATCACCTTCTGCATTCGTATGCCTTTAGCCTCTGCGGCCGGTCGCAGAGCCTCGATAGTCGATTCGATGACTGAGGCGGGGTCAACCGGCCTCACGTCGAGGCGCAGCTTGCCCGTGATGATGCGTGAGACGTCCAGCAGGTCGTCAATCAGTTGCGTCTGCGAGCGCGCATTTCGTTCGATGGTTTCGAGCGCAGTGGCCGCACTCTGCTCGTCTAGATTTCCGGCGCGCAGCAGGTGCGCCCAGCCGAGCACGGCCGTCAGAGGAGTACGCAACTCGTGCGAGACGGTGGCGAGAAATTCATCCTTCAGACGGTTCGCTTCCCGCAACTGTTGAGCCGTGCGTCGCTGCTCGTCCACGTCCGTGTTCGTCCCGAACCAACGCACGATGCGACCTTGGGAGTCGCGCAGCGGGTTGACTCTGGTCAGGAACCAGCGGAACACGCCGTCTGCGCCCTTGAGCGGAAATTCCATCTCGAATGGCGCGCCGGTCTTTAGTGAGACTGTCCACCGCTCGACGACGCGAGGCAATATCTCCGGGTCGTGCACCGACTGCCATCCCCAGCCCTCCATCTCCATCGGCGTTGTGCCCGTGTAGTCATACCATCGCTGGTTGTACCAGAAAATATGCCCGTCCGGTTCGGCCATCCAGACGAGTTGCGGCATGGCGTCGGCCAACGTGCGCAGTTGCCGCTCGCCCTCGCGCAAGCGCTCCTCCATCTGCTTGCGTTCTGTGATGTCGAGCGACAGGTAGAGAACTGAACCGGGACGACCATCTTGGCTGGGAAGCGGCGTCCATGTGACGAGGAGGTGACGCTGCCCGCTCGGCAGGTCAACCTCTACCTCATTCGTTACGCTGACGCCTGTTGAGTACACACGGTCTAAGATAGGTGCTACCACTCTGTCGGCTGCTGGAACGACTTCCGCATGTGTGCGGCCGAGGAAATGCTCTTCGGAGAGTCCTGTCAGATTGCAAGTCGCACGGTTAACGAGAGTGAACCGATGGTCTGAGCCTTCCAGCACGCCAATCGCGATAGGCGCGCTGTCCATCACACAGCGGTTGAGGTCCCGACGGCGCTCTGCCTCAGCGCGTGCGGACTGTTCGCGTGCGAGCAGCTCTTCGAGCTGTCTCTTAGACTTCCGGAGTTCTTCTTCGGCACGTTTACGCTCGGTAATGTCGCGCGTAAAGCATCTGGTGTGGACGAACCTGTCCTCATCCCACATCACGTTCGAGTTGATGAGCACATAACGGACGGAGCCGTCCTTGCACCGCAGGCACGCTTCATAGTTATGAAGAGTCTCTTTATTCGTCAGCCTGCATAGCATGTCGTTGATGATATCGGCATCGGTGTGAAACTCCGTGATGTTGCGCCCGATATACTCTTCGCGTGTGTAGCCGAGCATATCCAGTTCTGCCTGATTGGCCCACAGGATAGTCCCGTCGGGGCCTACCCAGTGCAGACCGACCGAAGCGTTTTCGATGAAATCAGCCAGTTCACGCTCGCGCTGTCGTAGCGCTTCCACCGCATTCGGCTCATCAAGTAAGTGTTCGGACATTATCTTGTCAGAAGTCTTGCAGGCGATTTGAACCCACGATTAGAAGGAAGGGAGGCACGGAGGAATCGCCTCACCAAACAGGGGATTTCATTATAGATGGTAATACAGAGATTTACATCTTAATTATTTGAACTCATAAAGACGAAACATCCCGTGACGCCAACACAACTCACTGCGTACTCCGCTCTCGATTCTCCACGGTTAATTTACTACTCAACCAATACGAAGTTCTGAAAGTCTGACAACACCCATTGATGGGAAGTATGCAGCCCCCGTTGGCCGACATGAGATAATGAGCAACTGCACGCGAGATAAGGATATGCAAAGGAGACCTGATTGAACCCATTATAGAGTGTTTCTAACGGCAATCATGTAAGTTGTTAGACGAGAGAATGATGGAAGCAGCTAGGATGCAATTCCACAGAAGAACCTTTTTGTGGAATCATGCATAGGATGACTGCTCCAACCGTCCCGGCAACACCTGTTTACTAACCGAATTCCTTGATGGTCTAATCATTGATTATGTCAATGGAATCAAACGATAAATTGAGAGGGTTGGGGACTCCCTGTTTACTGCTGGATACCGGACGGATGGAGAGAAACATCAACCGGCTCAAACGACGTCTGGACAGACTTGGGGTGAAGCTGAGGCCGCACATGAAGACTTCAAAATCGGTGGAGGTGGCTCAAAGACTCCTGGGCGGGACGGACGGCCCCATCACCGTTTCCACCCTCAAGGAGGCTGAAGAGTTCGCACAAGCCGGCATCACCGATGTCATCTACGCCGTCGGAATCAGTCCGCAGAAATTGGATAGGGTTCATCGCCTACGCCAAAAAGGCGTCCACCTTAAAGTAATCCTCGACTCGGTGAAGCAGGCGGCTGCCCTCGCGCGGTACGTGGAGCAAACGGCCGATTCGATTCAGGCGTTGATGGAAATTGATTGTGACGGTCACCGTTCGGGAGTCAAGCCGCGCGATAAGGAAACGCTTTTAGCCATCGCCCGGACGCTCAAAGACGGCGGGGCACAACTGGAAGGAGTCCTGACTCACGCTGGCGAGAGCTACAACACGAAGGATACGGCGGAGATTGTCGCGGCGGCAGAGCGGGAAAGAAGGGCGGTGGTTGACGCGGCGACAATCCTCCGTGAAGACGGTTTTGAGTGTCCCATCGTGAGTGTCGGTTCAACGCCGACGGCGCACTTCGCGGAAGACCTGACGGGGGTCACAGAGGTTCGCGCTGGTGTTTTCGTCTTCTTCGACTTGGTGCAGGCCGGCATCGGGGTCTGCACCACGGACGACATCGCCATCTCCGTGTTGACGACGGTTATCGGGCATCAACCGGAAAAGGGGTGGGTCATAGTGGACGCGGGATGGATGGCTATGTCCAGAGACAGGGGAACCGCAGAGCAAGATACGGATCAGGGGTATGGTCTGGTATGTAACGAACGTGGCGAAGTGATGGACGGCCTTGTGATGGTCGCTGCTAATCAGGAGCACGGCATCATAGCGTTACGGGACGGGGCTAAAGACCTGTCGGAAGATTTCCCGGTGGGAACGATACTGCGCATTCTACCCAACCACGCCTGCGCCACGTCTTCCCAGTACGAGGAATATCATTTAATCCAAAACCAACAGTATCGAGGCGTGTGGACACGCTTCAACGGCTGGTAAAAGCAACTCAATGTACACTTCAACACTAAGTCGGATATATGATTCCACCGCTGATTCACTTGAGTTTTTCATTCCCCTCAGTAGCAATCATCAACTGTAATGTCCAATCCGAAAATCCGAGTTGCGACATCACAACCATTTCTCTGATTTTATGACACATAAGTAAGTGTTTATGTGCCACTACTGCCTTTTTAGCCCTGCTGCTGCATCGGACACTGAGCCAAACGCCGCCCGGCACCTACCACGCGCTAGCACAGGCCCCGACAGGCTCTTTATCAGCACCCCGAAGAATGTCGGACGACTGCCTCAGTCCCTCCGGCCGCTCCACCATTCTGAGTCTGTAGACGCCTTCGCCGCCGCAGCTTTGGACTAATCCAGAACCGAAAGCCGACTCTTGACATCCGTAGCGGTCGGGCATATCTTGCCACGCATTCCGCAGGGTAGCCGGCCAGTGCTTCATCCCAGCCGGCCTCATACAACCTCAGGCCCGGCCCGCTCCGCGTCTTCCAGAATGGTGCTTCTTCCTCGGAAGCCTTTCGGCACGAACGTCCTCTTCAGCCGGCCGTGTCGCCCCAGCATCTCGCACGTCCCAAGGCATACCCTACGACCCTAATCTTGTAAGGAGAAGAATATGTCGCATCTCACGAGACGTCAGTTCTTGCGAACTGGGGGGGAGGCCGCCGCTGCCTTGGGCTTGCACACGTGGCTGTGCTCTACCGCGTCGGCGAACGCGGCCGCGCTGACGCGGTACTCCGTTCAATCCAGCGAGGGGAAGGAGATGTTGGCTATCCTCGCCGACGCCGTCACGAAAATGCGCGCCCTGCCGGAGGGCAAACCCCACTCGTGGGTCTTCCAGTGGTACACACACCTGGTGAAAGGCTCAAACTTCACCCTAGAGCAGAACAAGAGGAAGGAGATTACGCGCATCTACAAGGGGGCGTGCAATGTCGACCGCGCCGCCGCTGAGGCAATGTGGAACACCTGCGAGCCGCACGCCGACGACCAGCGGGGCGACTACTTCCTGCCCTGGCATCGCATGTACCTGTTCTTCTTCGAGCAGATTGTGCGCGCGCAAAGCGGGGTCGAGCGGTTCACGCTCCCCTACTGGGACTACTACGACCCGGCCCAGCGCTCTCTGCCCGCCGAGTTCCGCAAGCCCGACGACCCCGTCTGGGGGGCGCTCTACAGCGCCGAACGCTGGCCGCGCATCAATCAGGGCAAGCCCATCGACGAGCCGCCGAGCGCAGGCCCCATCTCGCTCACCGCGATGCAGGCGACGACCTATAAAGACGGGGAAGCCTCCGGCTTCTGCTCCTCCGTGCAGTCCGACCCGCACCGTCAGGTGCATTTCAGCGTCGGCAACCTGCGGGGGATGATGAGCTTCCCCTACACGGCCAACGACCCCCTCTTTTGGCTCCACCATTGCACCATCGACCGCATGTGGGCGAGTTGGAACACAGCCGGCGGGAAGAACCCGGACGACGCCGTGTTCACGGGCCAGCCATACACCTTCGTCGAAGGCTCTGGGGCAATGGTCACGCGCAAGGTGGGAGAGTTCCTCAACACAGAGGCTCTCGGCTACGTCTACGACTCTTACGTGCCGAGGCCGGAAGACAGCCTCGCCTTCCAAGAGGCGGCGGCGCTGACCTTCACGCCGCACGCCGCGTCGGCGAGGGGCGCGGGCCGCATCAGGTTGCAGCCCTCCGCCCTTAGGGTGAGGCTGGTGCCGGAAAGCTCGCCGCTCGCCGACGGCCTCCAACCCGGCTCTTTCCCGGCGCGCATGCAAGGTGCTGGCGGGCGCGGAGAGCTGCACCTCGTGCTGGAAGACTTGTCAGCCAACGCCAACCCGATGGCAACCTTCGAGGTCTACCTGACGGGCCGTGTCCGCGGCCGTTATTCGAGGAGCGACCCGTCCTACCTCGGAGCGATAGAGTTCTTGGAGACGCCGCATCATCACGCCGGCCACGGCCGTCCGCGCAAAGGCCGCAAACACACTTTTGTCGTCGGCCCGGAGCACCACAAGCTCCTCTCAGACCCCTATGTTGATGCGCCTCAAGTCATCATAGTGCCCACCGGCCCCTTCGCCGCCCGGTCGGCACCGACGATAGGCCGAATCGTGCTTGGCTCTCTCCGCAAGAAGACTTAGGGCGTAGTTAGAAGATGAAAAGCACATGTCGGGAGCCTGTACAGGCCGAAGTAGCGGCCGCACGCCTTCGGCAAATCAGTCGCCGGTGCGCCGGACGGCGGCAGCGGAGTGGCGGCGAGTTCCCCCAAGGCGACTGCTTTCTAACTAATCCGCAGAGGAGGTTGAAGATGAGACGCTTTTCAAGAAGGCAGATACTCCGGCTTCTGTCGGCCGCCCCGATGCTGTCCGTTACTTCCTGGTCGCGCCCGCTAAACGGCTTATTCCAGACAGGCTCGGCAACTTCCGTGCGGAAGAATGCAGCCCACCTCACCGCCTCCGAAATCGCGCTCTTCGTGCGCGGCTTCCGGCTGCTCATCCGAGATAAGACATTGAATCAGTTCGTAGCAGAGCACGGTAATTCGGATAAGCACCAGCAGCACGAGTTGTCGCCCGGAGTCACGACGCTTCTTCAATCTCACTTGATGCCCCAGCCAGGGGCGAGCGCTTTCTAGCCTGGCACCGCGCCTTCCTGCTGGAGTTCGAGGCCGCCCTGCGCGCCGCCATCAGCAGGGAGGACGGCGACGCGCAGGCGAAGAAAGTGTTCATCCCTTATTGGGACTTCTCACATGCCAACAACTCAATCCCGGTGTGGGTCAAGAACTTCAAGCCCAAGGGCATTCAGGCCATCGCGCCCGCCGGGCTGCCTCCCGGCCATCCCGGCCACGGGAAGGAAGGCCACACCTACCAAGTGCAGGTCACACGCTGGCCTGGAACTAACCCCGCCGTCCCCTATTCGCCGAGCGCGGGGCTGGTCGGCAGGGTGCTGCGAGAGACGGACTACACCAGATTCACGCGCGGGCTGGAGTGGGCACCCGGTCTTGTCCGCCCGGCCTCGGCCGCCGAAATCGACCGCACCGGCATGTTGATTTCACGACTCGGCCAAGCAGCGAAGGAGTTCACCCCGTTGGTCGAGAGCCTCCGCGCCGGGGCCGTCAACGAGCAGCTCCAGTTCCCGGTCTTGAGGGCGCTCTACCACCTGGAGAGCACGTTGGCAGTTCCGAGCATATTGCCGGGGGCGGATAGGGGCACGATGAAGCAGTTGCTGGGCACGGTGACTAAATTTTTCCAGACGGGGCCGCACACAGACGTTCACACTTGGGTGGCGGGGCATCACCCGTTAAAGCCGGCGGTCAGGGGCACGGCCGTTTACTTTCATGAGACGGTGGCCGACCCGCTCTTCGTGATGCTGCACGCCGAGGTTGACCGCATCTGGGCCACATGGCAGATGAAGAACTCAGGGCGCCCTGACCTGCGCGGCGCGGACGCCACGTTCAAGCCATGGGAGGGGGGGCGGACGTGGACTCTGCCGGAACTGCTGGACTACCAGTCGCTCTCGTACCGTTACGACCGGATGTATATGTCTTAGGCAATTCCCCTCTTATAGTAGTGCGACCAACCAGTTCGGGATGGGCTGTACACGCGACGGTCTCCCTATAGACTGCGAGCTGGCAGTTTGTCGGTTCAAATCATCAGATTTGCTGCCAGCAGATTGATGGAGCATAAAGGAGGTTACGGTTCATCAACTCACACCGCTCTTAACTCGCCTCTTCCAGCCTTTATTAACTTCCAGATTCGTAGGCAGTGTCCGCTAATAGCCGGTATTGAGACGGCTTCACGAGGGAGCCGTAAGTGGACACTTCCGTTGATGAGAACCTCGCTGATTCGCGGTTGGGTGCAGGCCGTTGTTAGGCGGCGGCCATCGCTTTGTAACGGCTACTTTCAGCGAACTCGTTTGACCCTTTAAGACACACTTAGACGCGCTTCGGCAATAACCTTACTGTTCCGGTCAATGGTACGGAGCCAAAATCTACCTGCGGGAAGCATTAACACTTTCCGTTCATGTGGCCCGTTGAGAATCACTTGGTCAACGGGAATGGCCGACGCAGGCTCTCCTTCCCTGAAAGCCTGCACGAGCCGCATCCCCCGTCCCGTTCGCAGTCGCGAGGGGATGCGGGTGCGCGTCCTTCCCAAGGTCTGTACCATCCAATTCGGACGCCCATCTCTTATCTCGATACGCGGCCAGAAAATGTAAGCGTCAAAGGAGGTTGAGCCGAGCAAGCGGCCTTCATCTCTATTTACGAAGATGGTCGGCTGTTTCACAAGCCCGCGTGAGGTGGCGAAACGATAAAGCGGGTCTTCTTCTTCAGGGGTCAACCGCTGGCTCATCGTCGGAGCGTACAATGTTAATGGATTGATGCCAGTCAATCGCTTGAGCACTGAGGCCATCGGCGTCCACCCGTCCGGCGCCGTTTCTTCGGAGGAATGGCCTCTTCCGGCGAAGATGAGCACCTTCGCGTGTGGGTCGCGGTCAAAGATGCGCGCTTTGATGTTCTCAGCCTGAGTCCGGTCGCGGAAACTCGCGTCGCCGCTCGGCCCGCGTTCCTTCGTGTCGTAAGCAATCAGGTTATAGCCGATGTCCTTCGCGACCCGGACTGCGGAGGCGAAAACCGGGTCTAGGAGGTAGTACCCTGATTGGTAATCTGGATATCTGAAATCGGGACTCATCACTTTATCGGTAAAGGTTTCAGCCGCGAGGTAGCGATAACCTTGACGCCACAGCGTACGCACCAGAGACTCGTAAAGCGAGCGCGTTTGCGGCAGGTGATGTTCCTCTCCGATGACGACTATGCGGGTCTTTCGGGCTTCCTGCTCAATTACTTTAAGGGCGCTACCGGGCTTATATCCGGCAGGGATTGGGGTTTCAACATTCGGAGTCTTTCTTCGGAGCATCGGCAGACTCATAGCCTGTACGCCGGCCAATGGGAAACCTAAGAACTCTTCGAAGTTAAAGCGGATTTCCGGATAGATGCCCGCGAAGAGCTTAGACTTCTGGTACTGTGGCTCAAGGTCGAGCATAGCTGCATAAGTGGCTAGCGGATTACCCGCTTCTAACGCTTCCTTATTGAGCAGCCCCGGGAATATGAGCCTTTCCTCTTGAGGACTCCGATTTTCAAAGGCCGCTTGACTCTTGAAAGCTCCTGACCGCCGTATGCGAGTAGCTCCGTCAACGGCAGGCACCGGCTGCGCCAAGACGGCTTGGGTCAACATACAAAGAACCAACGCTAAAGAAAGTTTGTCGCTCATATCTTTCGTTATTATTTCACTCACACCTTGTTCCAGACTATATAGCGACCTAACGCCCTGCATCACCCGCCGCGCATCCGACGTGATTACGGCTAAGCCTTGCATAAGAGACTTGCTGATTCGCGGTCGCGTACATGCCGTTGCGAGGCGCGGCGTACTTTCAACACGTTATACGGACGGCCACCTGTCAACCTTTACATCAAGCGATGCTAGTATCTGCTCAACCCTCGCCTTGTTCTCTGCCATCGGTAGAGCGTCCTTCCCGTCACTACTCCTAATGCCAATCTCTTGAGCAGCGACCACTCGCCCATAAGGCCACGCCGTAGCAGGCAACGATTCTAAAAAGGGCGCCAGTTCATCGCAAGAGATAACTTGCCGCTCAACAAAAGTATTCTTCAATATTAACTCAACACCCTCCGCACGGATTACGAGGTAAGGGCTTTGCCAATCCTTTGCATCTCGAACATCTTTGTATTCGCTAAGGTCAGGTGGCGGTATCCGAGAGTCATCGGCGGCTGGGCTTTCATCCAAGACTCACAAGAGTATTTGAATTCTGCTTTGAATAGCCGTCAAAGTAGCTCGCCGTTCAAAGAGATTTGATTGCGGCGCAAGTGTGCCCGTAAATACAGTCGCCTTCATTTCTTTCAGGAATACTTGCCGCAAGCGGAGTGATTACCTCAATCTGTTTTTGGATTGACATCGGTAAGCATGTGTCTCACTCTTACTGTGAGCTAAGGAGTTCCCGCAGCAAAGTACGACACAAGTTTCCCATCCGGCTTGCTCTCATTGTTCCCTTTGGCTGGCGAGCAGTAACTATGAACTATTCCCGTTTGTCCTCCATCGTTGGTGTGAGCCTCATCTTACTCGCACCTGCTGTTCCTGCTCAGACACCGTCGGCGAAGCCAAGAACCCCTCTCGATAGTTCTGCCGCTAAGGACAAATCCGTCGCGAAAGCGGAAGTTGAGCGCATTCGCAAAGGGCGTCAGGAGCAAGCACGTTCGCTGCTGTTTGCGTTGGGTAGCGACGCGCGCAGCTTCAGCGACGAGAGCTTGCGCGCTCGTTCTCTCGCGAGGGTGGCAGACGCTCTCTGGGATGTTGCTGCCGAGCAAGGACGTGTACTTTTCCGCGAAGCGTGGGTAGCCGCAGAGACATCTGACAGGGAAAGCCGGAAGCCTCTCAACCTCCGCGAAGAAGTGCTCAGGTTAGCAGCCACCCGCGACCCCCTGCTCGCCGAAGAGTTTCTACAGAAGCTGAAGACAGCGCAACAGGAAGCCAAACAGGGAAATTCGGGAAACGACTCATCGGCGGGAGGCAACTTGTGGAGCCTGCCGGAAGCGTCGGAGAAAAGGCTAAGCCTCGCAGAACATCTGCTGAGCACGGGCGACATCGAACGCGCCCTTCAATTCGCCGAGCCTGTGCTTGGCAGCGTGACCATCTCGACTATGGACTTTCTCACGCGTTTACGTGAGAAAGATTCCGTCGCCGCAGACCGTCGTTATGCGGCTGTGTTGACAAATGCCGGTGTCAATACTCTCTCGGACGCGAACACTGTCTCGGTGCTTTCGTCTTATCTGTTCACGCCTCACATGTACGTCATCTTCAACAGGGAGGGCGGCGCGGACACTGTCTCGATGGCTTCTTTATTTCCCGCGCCGAGCGTCGCGCCGCAGTTACGTCTAGCTTTCTTTCAGACCGCCAGCGCCGTTCTACTGCGACCGCAATCTGCGCCGGAGCAGCAACGCAGCACATCAGGAATCGTCGGCAAGTACATGGTCATCAAACGCCTCATGCCGGTGTTTGAACAATACGCTCCCAGAGAGGTGACGGACGCGATGCGCGGCCAACTGGAGGCGCTCGGCTCTCTGGTAAGCGACGCCGTACGTCAGAGTGAAAACGAGTGGTTACAGAAAGGAATCACTCCTGAGAAGCAGTTGTCAGCAAATCAGGAGCAATTCCTGCTGGAACAGATTGAGCGCGCCGGGACGGCAAATGAGCGCGATGAAATTTACTTTAAACTGGCCTTGCACGCGCTCGGCAATGACGACATGAAAGCTCGCGATTATGTCGGCAAGATTGACGAGAGTGAGTTTCGCAAACGTGCGCAAGCTTGGGTTGACGCGTATTTAGCCATCAATGCCATCAAGCAGAAGAAGATTGAGGCGGCTCTGGAACTGGCTCGCAAAGGGGAATTAACACACCTTCAGCGGGTCTGGGTTCTGACGCAGGCGGCAAAACTGTTAGCGAAAACTGATAAGGGCAAAGCTTTATCTTTGCTTGACGATGCGACGGCCGAGACACGCCGTATCGACGCGGGCACTGTAGATAGACCGCGTGGTCTGCTGGCGATAGCCAGCGCGCTCATATTGATTGAGCCTGCTCGCGCTTGGGAGGCCAGCTTCGACGCGATTAAGGCAGCTAACTCGGTTGAAGGTTTTACGGGTGAAGGCGGCGCGCTGACTATGCGCGTGCAGAGCAAGAGCCGGATTTCGAGAAAGACGGAGGACGTGCCGGATTTCGATATTGAAGGAATCTTCGGCAAGTTGGCGACTAGCGACTACGAGTGGGCTGTCCAATTGGCTCGCAGCTTTCAGGGCGACGCGCCGCGCGTCAACGCCACTATCGCCATCGCCCGTGCGGTGCTCAACGAGAAGAAGTCGCACGCCTCAGCGCCGCAATCCATGTCGAAGAACTAACTGCCCGTCGCGTTCGGGCGCTGTTCGCGTGCCCGTTTATTGGCCGGAACGGTAAGCCAGAAAGCTATCAGCCCTTCAGCCAATCCTGAAATTCAGCCTGTCTCCCGGTATTGACTGTTGCCTCCGTCCAAGTTCTCTTGCTGATGCCCTCCTCAAGAAAGACTTTCAACGGTACTTCACACACCACTCTGCTCCGAATGCCTGAGGCGTACGCGTCGGGCGCATCCTGAGAGCAGTTCCGGGAGATGACTTCGTACCTCTTCGTCGAGGAGGTCAAGAGGCTCGGCTCAGGCGTGGGGCGCAACGCCTTCCAAAGCCGGCGCTACGTCATCAACTCCTACACGTCGCTGCGGTACGCAGTGCCGGCCGACTCCGTCAGGAAGCGAACGCACGGGCTGCTCGTCCGGGCTACGCCGGAAGCGGCCCGCCGTATCTACGATAACCTCCGGCTGGTGCTGACGGGATAATTCATGCCGCCCTACGGCGGCGAAGAGACGCACCGCAACTCTGCCACCATGTCGAACCCGGAGGAGGCGCACCACTACAAGTACTGTCTCTCTTTTACTGAGGCGCGCGGGCTAAAGCCGGGAGGAGGCTGAAGGCTGACGATGCGGATACCGGCATTGTGGCGCAGTGAGATAGGAGCGAGGTGGAGAAACCCTACTTCCGGCGCTTGAAGGAAGAAGTTCGCCGGGCGCGAGCAGCCCACCGGCACATCTCCAAATCAGGCCATCTTCGGACTCGGCAGGATGTTTTAAGTGGGCGCAAAATACTCACGCTTGGGAGATGTTTGTAGCGGCGAGGGTGCCGCCGCTGACTTGAAGACTAAAGCGGACACGCAGCGCGCCGGCCGGCGGCGGACATTCGCGTGGGCGGTTGATATTCCCTTCCTGCAAAACCTTCCGTAGGGCGGCGTCGCAGTCCTCGGATGAGAACGGCGCGTTCAAATCTGTGAAGCTGCCGGTGCATACGCGTATGCGGCCGACGCCATCTGCGTTGCGCCAGTGATAGATGTAGCCAGTGCCTTGCATCGTCATCTTCTCCTTTCATATCAGGTCGTCATCTTGAGAGCCTTCAGGCGAGCGTCTTAAGGGCGGCGATTTTGCTCCTGCCCCCGCACGTCATCCAGCTTCCGCCGGTCTTCGGCCTCTTTGAAGAGAATCTCGATGGGCGCAATGCGCAGGATGTTGCCGTTGACCACGAGGCCGAGGCGGTTGGCCTTCAGTATCGTGTCGAGCACTTCGTTCAAAGGCACTTCCGTCACGTTGATGGTGACGGGGATGCGCCCCACCGACGGGTCTATGAAGAAGTTGACGCCGTGCTCCTCTGTTATGTACTTGGTTATGTCGCGCAGGTCAGCGTCCGTGACGTGGAGACTAATCGTCTTGTCCGGTAGCAACGGCTTATCAACGCTTGGCTCGTTACAGGGACAGTCGTCGCGCTCGGCCTTCAGCATGTCGAAGTAGTCTTCAGACTGTAAGAGTCCCATGATGTCGCCAATCGTCGGATAGAGCGTCGTCTGGCCGAAGATGAGACTCTGCTGCGTGACGGCGGCGCTGCCTTTCCGCCTGACGAACCATCCGAGGAGCGGGATGTCGCGGACGTACTTGATGTCCTTGAGGATGGGGATGCCGCCCGTAGTCTTCGTCGGGATGCCGAGCCGCGCGTTCGAGTTGAAACGCGAGACCTCGCGAATTTCGAGGTTGCTCAACTGAACTTCAGTGTTGACGGTGTGCCGCTCAATGCGCGGGAGTTGCGGGTTGATGGTGCCGTCGGGGTCGCGCACGAGATTGGAGAAGACCTGGTCGAGCTTGAAGCGTAGAGCCTGGCCTGAGGGGTCGAAGATGGGTGTGATTTGGAAGGTGCCGTTGGTGGTCAGGCCGTAGAGTTCGGAGACATCGCGTTGCGGCTGCGCGTTGAGGCTGCCGAGGACGCCGAGCAAGCCGCCGGTCTGCCCGGCGAGAGCGATTTGCGCGAGTTGCTGGATGGAGCCGAGGATGTCGGTCTCCTCGCCGACGGAGAGTTGCGCCGAGCCGCGCGCATCCACACGCGCGATAAGTCGATTGGTGGCGAGCATCGAGGTGCGATTGATGATGCCGACTCCGATGCCGTTCTTTTTCGCCAGACCGGTGCGGAGGCGTTGCATCATCGGGTCGATGAAGTGGTGATTGAGGTCGTCCTCGAAGGCGATGATGATTCTCTTAATCATCTCGTCGGCCGCCGCCACGCGCTCGTTGGCGACGCGCAGCGGGTTCTCCTCAGCCCTCAAAGAGCGGAGCAATGACGAGGCGACTCTCATCGTTTGGCGCGCCTGAGATGGTGTGTCGGGAATAGCCTTGAGATTTTCAACAGACTGTATCGTGAGCGCCTCTTGCGGCAGTATCTCCAATTCGTTCCACAGCCATTCGAGTATCGGGAGGATTTGGTCTTGGAGGTTGTCCAACTTTGTCTCGACGACATTCCTCTCCTGAGGGGTGCGTGCGGCCTGCTGTTCCCGCAGGAGCATCTCCTGCTCGGAGAGCAGCTTCGAGAGGCGGCTCACAATCCTGAGTTGCGCGCCCTTGCTTAACGCCCGCACTATCTCGAACTGGTCGGCGGTCAGACCCGCCATGTTGCTCGGCTGCGAATCGAGACCCATCGCACGTTTCGACCCGGCGAACCACCTGGCGGGCGTCGGCGCGAAGCCGCTTGGCACGCCCGACACCTTATCAAGCGGCGGGTCTTTGAGGCCGAGGCCGTCGAGCTTGCCGCGCAGGTCGGCGCTGAATTTGCTGATGACTGCCCAGCGAGACTGCGGGTTAGCCAGTATCAAGACCATCAGGGCTTCGCCGAGTGTCGTCGTGCTCGTCGGGTCGGGCAGAGTGAGATTGGAAACGGCCGACTGAGTGTGCGTCGCACTGTCAGGGTTGAACCCCAGCCGAAGCAGCACCTCTCGCTGATAGAAGTGCATCCGCGCCCACTGCAATTGTCTCGCGTTCGGGGTGGTGATGCCTGCCGCATTGAGCTTGACCTGCGCGACGAGGTGAACCTGTTCGTTGATGCAGTCTCGCAAAAAAGAGAGCGAGGCGGCGATGCGTGCGCGTGTGTAGGCCATCTCGCCTTCGATGTCCTTGAGCGCCTCGTTGAACTTTCTTGTCCCCTTGTTGTCGGCGGTGCTGCTCAACTCCAGCGACCAGAGCGTCATGCGCGACTGCGGCGCGGGGCGGTCGAAGAGGGCGATGATTGTCTTGACCTTCTTGAGGTCTTCCACCTTGCCGCGCAGGAAGATGGTCTTGTCGTCGCCGAAGGCATACATCAGGACGCGCTTTGAGGGGTCGGCGCTGGTGCGGTCGGCTGGCGCGTAGAAGAAGGGCGTGTTGTCGCGCGCTCGTGCGAAGGCGTCCGACTCGGACTGCGCCAGCAGAAGGAGGTCTGTGCGTTCGCGGCTGACCTTGAGTTGAGCCTCGGTGAGTTTGCGCTCGGCCTCGCGGATTTTGGCAGGCAGCCCCTTCTGCTCGTCGCGCAGCGCCTGAACGCGTTCGTTCTCAGCGTCGCGCTGGCTCTGTAGGTCGTCGCGGCGCTGCGTGGCGCGTGTGATGAGACCCTGGTCTTTGTCCGGCCGCGCGTTCAGTTCGTCAACGCGTCGCTTGGCGCGCAGCAGCAGGTCTTCGGTGGATAGCAGGCTCGCCTCGGCCTGTCGTTGCTCCTCGCGGAGTTGCCGAAGGCGTGTCTGAAATGTGTTGACCTCCGCTTGCGCCTCGGCAAACAGGATATCTGCTTCCTGAAGCGAGCGCCGTGCGGCCTGCGCCTGTTCGCGGAGACCCTTGACGCCGCCCACCTCGTAGGTCGCAGGGTTGAGGACTTGCATCAGGCGAGGCACGTCTGTGAAGTAAAAGAGCGACACACGGTCGGCGGTGAAGCCGCTGAAGTCGCCAGCGAGGTTGGTCTCAAGTTTGACGACGGCGCGGCTGAGCGCCCTCCCGTGCGTCTCGACTCTCTGCACGAGGTTCGAGACATTTTGGAAGTCGAAGTTCGCGATGCTGGCGTCGCGTAGGTGCAGCGCGAGCGCATCCCATCCGGCGTTGATTCCCGCAAGCTGTTCGGTGAGTTGCGAGATTGCCCCCTGCACCTGACGCGCTTTGGCTGCATGCTGGACGGGGTCGGCGAGCAAATCAATTTCGGCCTGCGCTGCCTCAACTTTCTTCTGCTCGGCGTGGGCGTTAATCTTCACCAACCACGCGTCGAGTTTCTGTGCCACGCTTTCGACCGCCGTCCTGACCGCAGCGAGGGCGTCGTCAACGCCCTTCTGCTGCTGCTTCGCTTCTTCCTCCGTGAGGCCGAGCTTTGGCGCGAGCTTCTTGAGGGTCGCCGAGAGCGACTCCCAGTCGTCGGCAAACTCGCCGCGCAGGCGCTCCGTGTCGGCCACCGCCGTGAGGTCGCGCGCGAGGATGGGGAGAAGGCTGGCGGCTTCCTCGTCTCGCTTCTTCGCGTCGAGGGCGGCGACGCGCTTCGCCAACTTTCCGGCAAGCAGCTTTGCGTCCTCGTACAGTCCTTTGAGCGCAGACTTTAATCCTGTCTCGGCCTCGCCGACGCGGGTCGTCTGCGCCTCGATGCGCTCGATGGCGGCGGAGGCGGCGGCCTTAGCCTGTGCTTTCTGCTCCTCCGTCAGGTCGGCCGGAAGGTTGTCGCGCGCCTTCTCAAGAGCGGCCTTCGCATCGTTCAACTCCTTCTTGCCAGCGGCGACTTTCCCGAAGAGGTCGTCGCGAACGATGCTGCCAACCATCCCGGTCAGTCTGTGCAAATCCAGCAGCGCAGCGTCATCCGCCGACTTGAAGACGCTGAGATTGTTAATCTCTGCTGCTGCGGCGTTGGCCTCGCCCGCCTGCTCGTCGGCGAACCTGATGGCCTGCTCGGCCTTGGCAACGGCATCATCAACTTTCGCTTCAGCGGCGCGCGTGACCGGCTCGGCCGCACGGCCAACAGGCGATGGGCTGCAATGGGTAACGACCGGCATCAGGGCAAGAGCCGGAATGGTGGAGAAGAGCATTAGAAGATTGCGAAACCGGATGAGAGTGCCGGTAGTCAGCTTTCCCATAGCTGGATGTTCCTCTAAGAATTAGTTGGACAGGCTGCCGCAGGGCAGCCGTGTGGCGGACTGCCAATCCTGTTGCGGGTGACTTTCAAACCGCTCTTCTACCTGCTAATGACGCTTCGGGGAGAAACGTTTCGGCGGAGGGAAGAAAAATTGTTCAGCCTGTGGCGGGAAATGTTTGATAGGAGTTTGGAGAAGGCTGAGTCTGGACGCTTGAGGCGCAGAGAGGGCGGGGCGGCGGGCATCAGGCCGCACGGCTTCTCATGGCCGCGCGAAAGTTCTTGCCATCGATAATGTCCTGAGATAATTTCTCAACGATACTTCCGCGCGCTCACCTTTATCCACGACTGGCCTCGTATTCAGAATCAATTCATGCGCGCGTATGGACGAGGAGATAGTTGGCTTCATTCGACGACTTTCTGGACTGGTTAGGCCCGGATGGAGGGCAGCAATATGAGACCATCCGCGCAGGCTTAATCAGAATCTTCATCTCCAAAGGCTTTAGTGACGCCGAAGATTTGGCTGATGAGACGATTATTCGTGTCATCAAGAAACTGCCCTCCATCCGCGAGGGGTATCAAGGTGAGAAAGCGCGCTATTTTCACGGCGTCGCGCGCAACGTGATGCACGAGGCGAGGCGGCGAAAGGAGTTTGCGACCGACAACATCCCGGAGCGCCTGACCCAGCCCGTTCAGACCAGCGACACCTACGACTGCCTGCTCAAGTGCCTACAGACGCTACCGCCGGACAGACGCGAATTGATACTGGATTACTACCTTTACGAGGGGAAGGACAAAATTGCACACCACCGGCGGATGGCCGAGGAGCTGGGCATCACCACCGGCGCTCTGCGAACGCGCGCGCATCATACGAGGCGCGATTTGGAAAAATGCGTTGAGCAGTGCGCCCGGAATCTCTTGGAAAAACAAAAGGCGGCTCAAAGCGCATTGTTAAAGAGACGGCATCCGGTAGGTAACATCAACAAGGAGCGTCAGCCATAGCCTCCGATGAGAAAAGACAGTTAAGGCAATACCTGCTCGGCCAACTCGCCGAAGCGGAAGATGAGCAGGTCGAGTTGCGCCTGCTCACCGACGCCGACTGCGCGGTCGAGTTGGATATTGTGACCGATGAATTGGTAGACCAATACGTCGAGGGCAATCTCCCGGCCGCCGAGCGTGTGCAGTTTGAAGAGTACTTCCTGAAATCGCAGGTGCGACAGGACAAGCTGAGTTTCGCGCGGGCGCTGAAGCGGCGAAAGGCGACTCTGCGACGGGCGACGAGGTTATACAGATTCTACCTGCCTGCGGCCGCCGCCGCGCTCCTCTTCATCGGTCTCGGAGTGGCGTTCTGGCGAGCCTTCATCTACCAATCCGATGTTGATAAAGGGGTGATTGCTCTGCGGTCTGCCTTCAGCAGAGAAAGACCTGTGGACGCACGTCTCTCGGCGCTCGACTACGCGCCCGTCGGCCAGCAGCGCGGAGCCGAGCAGGTGGATGCGATGCAGCGAGACCTCGCGCAGGGGTTGCTCTCCTACGCGGCCGCGAAACATCCGAGCGCCGAAGCGCATCACGCGCTCGGTCAGTACTTCCTCGCCGAGCGTCAGTTCGACAGGGCTATTCAGCAACTCAAAACGGCGCTCAGCCTCGACCCGCAGAATGCAGAGATTCACAGCGACCTTGGCGCGGCCTTGCTGGAGAAGGGGAAACATAACCTTTCGGCGACGGTGCAGGAGAGAGGCGGCGACGAGTTTGCACAGAGTTTGGAGCACTTGAATGAAGCCCTCAAACTGGACGACTCGCTGCTCGGAGCACTCTTCAACCGCGCGCTGCTCCATCAGCAGATGGGCTTGATTCGCGAGGCAGAAGACGACTGGCGCAGATACCTTGAGAAAGAGACGGACGCGCGATGGCTCGACGAGGCGCGGCGCAGACTTGCCCTGCTCGAAGAGGAGAAAAAGAAGACTTCTCAAAGTAAGGAAGCCATCCTTCAGCAGTTCCTGAGCGCCTCCGAGTCGGGCGACGACGAGACCGCTTGGAGACTCGTCAGCAATTATCACAACAGGCCGGGCAACCTCGTCGTCTCGCCACTGTTGGACGCCTTTCTGGAACAGTCCGCGAACGGAAACAGAGAGGCCGCCGGACGCAGTGCCCGACTCCTCAAGTATGCGGGCGAACTGGAGCGGCAGAGGGCGGGCGACCGTTTCTTCTCAGAACTGGCGCGTGTCTATGAGTCGGCCACGCCCGAACAGCGTGCGTCGCTCGCAGAGGCGCGCGGCCTGATGCGGAGGGGCCACGAAACATGGGGGCAGGCGAAGGTTGAGGAGAGCCTCGACTTCTTCAGCCGTGCAAAGCAGCTCTTCGAGCAGACGGGTGATGTCGGCGAAGCGAAGGTGGCCGAATACTGGATGAGTTTCTGCCACTATCGCAATAACAAGCAGGAGCAAAGTCTCGCCATCCTTGAGCCGCTGGCCGCGTTCTGTGAAGCGAACGGTCACGTCTGGCTCTACGTGCGTTGTCTCTACCTGCGCTCGTCAATCCATTATCTTGCTAACGAACCCTCAAAGGCCGTCGATGTCGCGCTGCGCTCGGAGGAGTTGGCCGGACGGACGAACGACCTCGTCGGGATGCTCAACGTGGTGAGCGCGCTCATAGAGTATTACCGCTATCTCGGCAACTACCGGAAGATGCTCGGTTATATCCAGCGCAGCCTGCCGCTGGTCAGTTCCATCCCCTTAGACCCGGTTCAGGGTGCACGCCACTACGGCTTCGTGGCGACCGGCTTCGCCTCAATCGGCCGCCACGACGCCGCCGCCGCTTATCAGAGAGAGGCGCTCAGGCTGGCGCTCAACACCGGAAGCGACGCCGCCATCGCCACCAACTATGCCTTCCTCGGAATGATTAATGGGAAACTGAAAAATTTCGGGGAGGCGCTGCGTCATGTGCGCTCCGCGTTCGACATCGCGCAGGCGCGCGCGGGCGAAAGTGCTTATCGCATCCTGATGGCTTACTCGTCTCTGCAAATAGGCCACATTCAGAGAGAGGCCGGGCAAGTTGACGAAGCGATAGCCAACTACAGCCGAGCCATCGAGATTTATGAGAAGTTCGAGAACTTCGAGACTCACCTCTATCAGGCACACAAAGGCCGGCTCCTCTGCTACATCGCGCAGGGCAACGACCCGCTGGCAGCCGAAGAGATTTCAGAGACTCTCAAACTCGTCGAGCGATACCGCACCAAGATACATGAGGAGAACAACCGGAACAGCTTCTTCGACGTTGAGCAGAGCGTCTATGACGCCGCCATCGATTTCGCATATTCCAGACAGCACAACCCGCAGCAGGCTTTCCAGTATCTTGAGTCGTCGCGTTCGCGTTCGTTGCTCGACTTGCTCGAATCCGACAGAGAGGTGCTGTTCAAAGTACGCGACCCGGACATAGTTTTCAGTTCCGTCTCGCAGCCTCTGAGCCTCGCGGACATTCAGCAGCGGATGCCGGAGCGGGCGCAACTGCTGCAATACGCCGTCCTCGAAAATAAAATCCTTATCTGGGTAATCTCGAAAAGCAAGATTTCAGTCGTCTCTCAGGAAGTATCTCAGAAGGAGTTGAACGAAAAGGTCACCGGCTACGTGCAAATGGTTTCGCGCGCGGCCGAACCGGAGAAGGAGGATGCGCTGCGCGGGGCGAGAGACTTGTTCGACATCCTGATTCGCCCTGTCGAGGCGTTGCTGGACAGGGAGAAAGAGCTGTGTGTTATCCCGGACAAGGTTCTCAATCGACTCCCCTTTGCGACCCTCGTCTCTCGCTCGTCAGGCCGGTATCTAATAGAAGACTATCTCCTGCTGACCTCTCAGAGTCCGACCATTTTTGTGCTCTGCTCGGAGAGGGCTGCGCAGAAAGAGGGTGACAGAGAGGAGACGTTGTTGAGCGTCGGCAACCCGCGCATTGACCGCACAGCCTACCCGACGCTCCCTGACCTGCCCTTGTCCGCCAGAGAGGCCGTGAAGGTGGCTTCCTACTACGGCGCGTCCCCGCTGACGGAAAATCAAGCGAGTCTGCCGGCCGTTATGAGTGAGATAACGAAGGCAGATGTGCTCCACTTCGCGCTCCATTCCGCACTCGACGAAGAAGTTCCGCTGCGCTCGAAATTACTCTTAGCCAGCGCGGCGCAGGGAGCCTCCGAGACGGCCTCTCCCGACTCCGCGCTCTACGCTTACGAGGTCTATAACTTAAAGCTGCCGCAGGCACGCCTCGTGGTGCTCTCGGCCTGCCAGACAGGCGCCGAGCGTTACTACAACGGGGAAGGGATGAGCAGTCTGGCGCGTCCCTTTATCAGTGCCGGAGTCCCTCTGGTCGTGGCGAGCCTGTGGCCTGTCGATTCGGACGCGACCTCCGAACTGATGATTGGCTTCCATCGACACCGGCGACGCGACGGCCTCTCGACGGCTGCGGCGCTGAGAGCCGCTCAGTTAGAGATGCTGCGCGGCCCTGTGGCGCACTTCCATCATCCATATTACTGGGCACCCTTTACCCTCATCGGCGGCTACGCAACATTCTGAACGACGGTTCACACCGCCAGACGCCCTGCAACACAGGCGCGGCCGCGCGCCGGCCGAAGCCCCGACACGTTTCCTACGTTCTCTGTCATACATAAATGTGGACGTAATTTTGCGACACCAACGCACATGAAAGTGGAGAGGAGAGGTATATGTGGACAGGAGTGAGCCTGACCATCGTCTTCAGAGGACTGCTGGTCATACACAAGGTTGTGCCGGAGGAGGGAAATCCGTATTTCGAAATCGGCGTCCTCCCGGAAGAGGGGCACTTCCTCAGGATTAACACCATCAAGAACGGCGTCCTCGCCGCGACCCGGACGCTTGCCGACAGGGTCAACCCCAGACGCCCCTTCTGGCGGCTCGTCGTTGATAACCCGCTCGGCGGCGTCAGCACACACACGCACGGAGAGTTCGATAGGGAGAGCCATCCCATTGAGGACGACTACCGTTGGGTGAACGACTTCAACGAACTGTTCGGCGACCTCACAGACAAACTCGACACCGGCATCCTTGAGCCTGTTATACGCATCCCGCACGGCGTCTTCTACACGCGTCTGAAGTCTCCACCGCTGAGCAAATTGGTGGATGAAACGGCCGAGCCGTTCGGCGCTATCGCCGCCGTCACCGGCTGCGACATTCCGATGTTCGGCGGCGGCGCGCGTCTGGAGGAGGCGACGACCGGCAATCTCATTTTCGACTTCGCGCCGGAGGCAAACACCATCTACGAGTTAACCAACACTCCGCCCGACGTTGAAGTAGAGCACGAACACGAGCATGGCTGTCCGCATTGCGGCTGCCCGCACCACCTGCCGGAACATGACCACGCGAATACCAATGCGCGCAGAGAGGGCGGAGACGAGCGAGCATCACAACACGGTTGTGAAGGCGACCATTTCAGGAGCTACTACAGATTATTCAAGAACCCCGACGCAGAGCCGCAAATCTGTTTTGTCAGACCCGGCCCGGCCCCTGCCCCCGACCCCGCCCTGTGCGGCGTCATTCACGTCAGCCAACCGAACAAGCCGTTCGGCAGTGATGCGTGAGACGGAAAGGTGATGCGTGATGGCCGACGAGCGAGAGGACGAGGCGACACCGAAGCGTGCGACTGAGAGAGGCTCGGCTTCCGCGCGCGACACGAGAGAGCGGCTCTGTACGGGCGAATGTACGAGGGCGAGGACAAGGGCTGTGGCCGATGAATCATGGTGGCAACCGGGTCTCGTCGTCGTCGAGTTCCTCAATCCTGTCGAGCCGGAGTGGTTCGCCGAGGCGAACCGTGCGG
Source organism: Pyrinomonadaceae bacterium (assembly GCA_035942915.1). GTDB lineage: Bacteria > Acidobacteriota > Blastocatellia > Pyrinomonadales > Pyrinomonadaceae > DASZCR01. The sequence goes on from DASZCR010000183.1 coordinate 36,902, forward strand.
GCAGACCTGAGCCGAATGCCCCCTGGCTGGACGTGTTCACGGTCTGGGATGTTCTTGACGAGCATGGGTTAGCCCACGACCCGGAATGGACATTCGACTATGACGCGTCCGGCCTGTCGCCGGATTCAGACCGGGCGCGCTTCATTAACTTTCGTTTCCGACCCGATGAAGACGTGGTCTCCATCTCCGCATTGATGCGCGGCATGCGCGGAGTCGTCTTTGCTGCGCCCGAACCGTTGCTCGCCGCGCCGGATGAGTTGTTGGACATCTCGCAACCCGACGACTTGCCGCTGGTCGGCTCGCGCCCCAACGAGACGCCGTTGCTCAACGAACCGCTGGCGACCTCCGGCGGCGACCCGAACGGCAAGGCGGTCGTCAATCCTGCGACCCAACTACAGAACCAATGGTATCTGTTCCGCTGCGAGGCCGACGACGTGTTGACTGGAAGAGCCGGGCGGGGTGTGGTCGTCGCCGATATCGACTGGGGCTTCCGCGTCAGTCATCAGGATTTGACAGGCGGGCGCATCAAGTTCTCCCTCAACGTTAAGGAAAACAATAACGATGTGACGCGAGGCCCCAGAGTGGAACACGGGACGGCCGTGCTCGGTCTCTTGGGCGGTGATGACAACAACGCGGGGATGTTGGGCTTCGCCTATGAAGCAGAACTGTGGGCTATTCAGGCCGACAACGGCAAGGGGTCATTCGACAGCGGGTTGTGGGCGCGAGCTATCAAAATCGTGAGCGACCGACCGAGCAATGGGAAACCGAAAGTCATTCTTGTCGAGGCCTCAAGCAACCGGGGTGGCAACGTCGAAATGTCTTCGCGTGTCCGCAAGGAGATTATCGATGCCATCAGCGGCGGCGCTATCGTCTGCGTGGCGGCGGGCAGCGCCGGTCTCAACGCCGATGATGACCATAGCGGAGTAAATATCCCGCCGACCGGCTCGATTCTCATCGGCGCGACAAAATACACAGCCAATACCGGACTGCACCAGCGCGGTGCGAGCAACTGGACGCGGGGCGACCGGATTGTGGTTTCAGCGCCGGGCGGAATCAACCATGACGTGACCTGTTGCAATTGCGCCGATGATAGATACAGAAACGATTTCGGCGGCAGTTCCGGCGCAGCCCCGAAGGTTGCAGGCACAATCGCTCTCATGCTTGAAGAAAATCCCGCCCTCAATCACGCGCAAGTGCGCGAGATTCTCCGTCGCACCGGAAGACAGATAAGCGTGACGGATGGCAAATTAATCGGCACTTTCCTCAACACGAAGGAGGCAGTCGCAGAGGCAGCGAGGGCGGGAGGGCGCATGAGACAGATGTTCCGCCGGATTGGCGACTTCTTCGGCGGTTTGTTCGGCAGGGGTGGAGACTGAACCCGGCATGTTTCACGAAGGTCGAAGCCTGCCACGCGGCTTGCACTGCTTCACCACCATTTCTGCGAGAGCTTTCCCGTCGCGTCAAGTGAGGTGCGATGCAGGTGATTTCTCTGTACCGTTCGGCCTCGATGTCTGAGCGCATAGTTGTTGACTTTCGTTCGGAGCGGAATTATTGTGTGCGCGCTTTTCTGCACGTCTTTGTGCCGGCCAGAGTCCAACACGCACGAATTTCAGCCTCGCTCCTCATCCGTCCAAGTCACTCAAGCAGCCCCGGCGGAGACGAGGCACATCCTGAATTCAGACTCGCAAACTAGCCTGAGAGTGCGCGAGCGCATCCTTGCCGAGATGTCTTTAACGATTGTCCACACTTCACCACAGCGCCTCGCCGAAAGGAAGAGACAGGAACATGGCAACTAAGAAGAGCACGAAGAGCACGAAGAGCAGCAAGTCTTCCAAGGGCACAGCGGCCGAAGAGCCGGTGCCGTTAAGACGACAGTGCGGCGCCATGCAGGCGCACTTCCGTCTGCTGGAAGAAGACCCCAACTTCCGCATGAGACAGGCCAATCTGGAACGTGCGGTGGCGCGTCGCATGGCGAGCGGCGCGACGGCCAAGACTGCGCCGACGGTCATTCCCGTCGTGGTTCACGTCGTCTTCAACAGCAACGTCGAGAACATCTCCACCGCGCAAATCAAAAGCCAGATTAAGGTCTTGAACCGCGACTTTCAGGCGAAGAACCCGGACAAGTCGAAAGTGCCGACGCCGTTTAAGGGACTCGTCGCCGACGCCCGCATCAAATTCGTCCTCGCCAACAAAGACCCGGACGGCAAACCCACTTCGGGCATTACGCGCAAGAAGACGACGCGCACCTCCTTCGGCTCGAACGATTCGGTGAAATTCACAGTCCTCGGAGGCCAAGACGCGTGGCCGCGCGACAAGTATCTCAACATCTGGGTCTGCCAACTGGGCGGCGGTCTCCTCGGCTATGCGCAGTTTCCCGGCGGGCAGCCGGAGACGGACGGCGTCGTGATTCTGCACACGGCCTTCGGGACGACCGGCACGGCCAAGCCTCCGTTCAATCTGGGACGGACGACCACGCACGAGGTCGGCCACTGGCTCAACCTGCGCCACATCTGGGGCGACACGGAAGATTGCAGCGGGTCGGACTTTGTCGCCGACACGCCGAACGCGGCCGGGCCGAACTTCGGGACGCCCAGTTTCCCGCACATCTCCTGCAACAACGGCCCCAACGGTGATATGTTTATGAACTACATGGACTACGTTGACGACGCCGCCATGTTCATGTTCACGCCGCAACAGGTGGAGCGGATGGCCGCGACACTGGAAAACGAGCGTGACACGTTCTAAACAGATAAATCGTCGCGGGGGGCAAGAGCAGTGGACAGCAAGAAGTTGAGGGAAACTCTACAACGGACGTGGTATCACGCGGGCGAGGAAGATACGGCGACGGAGAAGGTTTACAAGGCTGTGCCGCCGGGCGGCGCTATCCCGCCGGGGCGCGCGCGCGACCCCTTCACGCTCAACCCCGACGGCACGTTGGTCGAAGGCGTGACAGCGCCGAACGACGCGCAGACCGAGTCCGCAGGAACTTGGAAGTTGGAGGGCGACGACCAACTTGCTTTCTACACGGAGGCGGGGGGCGAAGCCAGCCGGGTCATGAAAATCGCTTCGGTGACTAAAGACCGCCTGCTCGTCAAAAAGTAGACGCCGGTCGCGCCCGTCGCCTCCGACGTTCGCCCGTACAGCAATCCCGCCATCGGCCGCGAGGCTCTGCCGCGCTGTCCCGTCACTGCTCTGAAGTGGCGGGACAGCGCGCTTACATCCCACCGCAGACGCAAGGCTCCACGCCTCATTCGCGCGAGGCCGGAAAGGAACTCACCATGAGATTAGCTCTCTATCGCCTCACCAATAATTCTCAGAGCACGCAGGCTAACACTTCCCGGCGCGCACGCTCTTCGGCTGCGGCGTCGGCGACGCCCACCGCTTCGTGGGCGCGTTTCGGAGACGAGGTGTTGGTTTACGCGGACGAAGCCGACACCGCCAAACTCGCTTTCACAGAGACGGGGCGCGCCGCGCGTCGTGTCAGTGAAGACACGCTCGCGCTCAAGCGCGACCAGATGCACGTCGTCGTCCAGAACGGGCGCATGTTCCAACAGGAGAACCCGCGCGTCCCTGTGCTTCTCGACAAGGGGCGCTACCTGCTGGTCAAACTCGACCCCAGACGTGCACGCCAACTCCGAGAGGCCAGCCCGACCTGCTACGGCATGTTTCCCCTGCGGGAGAATCAAGTCGTCTTCGACGTGCGCGATGCGGCCTCAGCGCGCGCGGCGAAAGTCGCGTGGGTCAACGCGCTGGTGCAAAAGGTCGAGCGCAACTCGTTCGCCTCTAAGCTGAGCCATCTGGTCTCTTTCCAGACGCGCCACTCCACCGGCAGCGGCTTTCGCAGCGCCTCGACGTGGGCGCGCGAGCAACTCAAGGCTTTAGACTACGTGACGCGCTTTCAGAACATCTCCGTCAACGGCAAGCCGAGCCGCAACCTGATTGCAGACAAGGCCGGACTCGGCCCTGCGCCGCGCAAGGTCGTGCTCGTCACCGCGCATCTGGATTCGGTGAACCTGTCGGGTGGCCCGTCTGCGCCTGCGCCCGGCGCGGACGACAACGGCAGCGGCAGCGCCGGACTCCTTGAGATGGCGCGTGCCTTCGCCGCGCATCCATCCGTGCATGACGTGCGCTTGATTCTCTTCGGCGGTGAGGAGCAGGGCTTGTTCGGCAGCCTGCACTACGTCTCAAGCCTCTCGCAGACGGCGCGGCAGAGGGTTCTCTCCGTTCTCAACATGGACATGATAGGCACGCTCAACACGCCGACGCGCAGCGTCATGCTCGAAGGCGCGCCCCTCTCGCAGAGACTCATCGACGGGCTGGCGACGGCTGCGGCCACCTACACGTCGCTCAAGGTCGAGACCTCTCTCAATCCGTTCGCCAGCGACCACGTCCCCTTCATCAAGGCCGGTGTCCCGGCCGTCCTGACCATCGAGGGAGCAGACAACACCAACAGCAACATTCACTCAAGCCGCGACACGCTTGACCACATCAATCATGATTTCGCCGTCGAGATACTGCGCATGAACGTCGCCTTCATCGCCGGTGAAATCGGCCGTAAAGTTTAAGTCGCACGTTTGAGAGGCAATCGGTTCAGACGGACGAAGACCTTCAGCGAGTCTCGGAGAGGAACCATGTCGAAGTTGAAGAAGAAGAAGGACACGAAGGCGACGCGCGCCGCCGGTCAGCCAAAAAAATCTGCGGCGCAGACAGGCCGGACGACGAAAACTCGCGGCAAGAGTGAGACGCGCGCCAAGAGGTTGACGGCGACGGATGCGCCGCCGCCGACGGAGATTGAAAAGCCGCCGCAGGAAGGTCTCATCGCCGGACAAATCAAGCCCGTCTCGACGTTTGCCATCGGCCCACGTAAAGACCAACTTGAGAAGTCTCTCAGCCCGCGTCTGTCGAATCACAAAGCGCGCAGCGGTTGGTTTCAAAACCGCGCGTCGTGGCCGGTGCGCGAAGCGCCGACGCGCGTGCTCGTGCGCGAGCGCGATTGGTCGCGCAAAACCCTCCCCGAAGCGCCGGGCACGGCGCAGTGGGAGAGCATCGGCCCGACCAATATCGGCGGACGCATCACCTCACTCGTCTGTCATCCGAAATACCCGGAGCGCGTCTGGGCGGGCGCGGCCGGCGGCGGAGTCTGGTACAGCCCCGACGCCGGACAGTCATGGCAACCGCAGTGGCACACTCAGGACATCCTCAACGTCGGCTCACTCGCCATCGACCCCGAAGACCCGCGCATCATCTATTGCGGCACGGGCGAAGCGAACCTCTCGGCCGATTCCTATCCGGGCGTCGGCATCTATCGCACCATCGACGGCGGCCAGACGTGGTATCTCCGCGCCTCGGCCGAGAAGACACGCATCCCGCAGCGCATCGGCGTTATCGCCATCGACCCGTTCAACCCGAAGCACATCAGGATTGGCGGCGTCGGCTACGCCGAGATAGGAGGCGGCGCGGATGATGTCGGCGGCATGTATTTCTCGCTCGATGCAGGCATCACGTGGACGCGCGAACGCTTCATCTCGGAGAAAAACTATTGGTGCCATTCCATCGTCTTCCATCCGACGAAGAAGGGCGTCATCTACGCCACGTTCACCGCGCAGGGCGCGCGTAACGGCATCTACCAGACGACGAACGGCGGGCGGACGTGGAAGCAACTGCTCAAAGGTCTGCCCGCTTCCGAGCGCATCGGGCGCACGTCGCTCGCCATCAGCCCTTCCAATCCAAACGTGCTCTACGCCTTCGCCGCAGACGAAGCGAGAGCTTCGGCCGACCAACTGCTCGGCGTCTTTCGCACGACCAACGGAGGCGCTGCGTGGAGGGATGTCGCCGGGGCGCATTTTGCGAGAGAGCGACAGATATCCTACAACAACACTATCGTCGTCCACCCGGAGAACCCGAACCACGTCATCTGCGGCGGCGTCAACCTGCATCTTTCAACCGACGGCGGCAAGACGTGGGAGAAGGCGACGAAGTGGAACACGGAGCGCGGCGCAGCCAACTACGCGCACGCAGACCACCACTATCTCCTGATGCCTCCGGCCTCCGGTCGCCTCTACGACGCCAACGACGGCGGACTCGACATCAGCGAGGACGGCGGGCGCAACTGGATAAACCGCAGCAACGGTCTCGCCATCACGATGTATTACGACCTCGACGTGGCGCAAAGCGACGAGCGGGTCTTCGGCGGCGGCGCGCAGGACAACGGCACGCTGATTACCACTTCGGGCAGCAGTAACGACCATTACGAACTGCTCGGCGGCGATGGCGGCTGGATTGTCATCGACCCGCAGGACGCCGGTCACCTCTTCGCCTCGCACCAGAACATGGGCATCTATCGCTTTCGCGCCGGAGAGTTCTTTCCCGTCTCGCCTCCGGTCGATGAGGACGAACGCAATTTCGTCTGGATGTGTTATATCGCGATGGACCCGACGAACGCGCGCACCCTCTTCACAGGTTCGTATCGCGTCTGGCGGACGCGCGACGACGGCGATAACTGGGCGGCCGTCTCGCCCGCGCTCGACACGAGTCCCATCTCGGCCATCGAGATTGCGCGCGCCGACGCGCGGCGCATCTACGTCGGCACGCTCAACGGCAAGTTCTTTCGGAGTCTGGACGGCGGCGAAACGTGGAGTTCGAATCTGGCGAGCACGACCCTGCCGGGCTACAGCATCACGCGTCTGGCGACGCATCCGAAGAACGCGGCGACCGTCTTTGCGACGGTCGCCAACTTCGGCCACTCGCATCTCTATCGCTCGCGCGACGGCGGGACGAATTGGGAGGACATCGACAAAGGACGTTTGCCGGACGTGCCGCATCATTCGATGGTGATTCCGCCCGATGCTCCTGAGACCATCTACGTCTGTAACGACATCGGGGTTTTCGTCTCACACGACGCGGGCGAGAACTGGATGAGCCTGACGCGAAATCTGCCGTCAGTGATGGTGGTGGATTTGGCTTACCAGCAGGCGGAAGGCACGCTCAGCGCGGCTACTTACGGTCGCAGCTTATGGCGACTCCGTCTCAAGTGAGTGGCGAGCGGCACGTTCGCAGAGCGCTTACGCGCCGCCCGTGCGCCGACGATACCACTCGCTGCGACCACGCAAATTATCATCGCTCTCACCAATCTTCTTCGTGACCGGGCGAATCATCGTCGCCGGACGGTTGCGCGGATTCGGGTCGGCGCGCTCCTCCTCCGCATCGCTGTCGGCGCAGGACGGCTCAGGCGTCGTTTGACGGGCATCCGCGTCTTTGTTCTTTTGCTTGGTCATCAATACTCATCTCCCAGCGAAGCCAGATTGCACGCGCTTTTTCCTCTCGTTGCGAGAGCACAATGATACTACATGGTCGAAGACAAAGGGACAATGCGCCATCAACGCCCCGCGTCGTGTTGAGCCTGATGACGCTTTACAGTAGGATGAAGATTCCTTTCAAATACCGTCATCGTCGGGGAAGTAATGATTCGCACGACTGTCGCCATCGGTGGTTTCACGTCTGAGGTCGGGAAGACCACGTTGGTCTGCGACCTGCTGCGCCGCCTGCCGGGTTGGGAAGCGATTAAGATGACGCGCGGGCACTACCGCTCGTGCGGCAAAGACCCGCACGCCTGCTGCGTCAGCCATCTCCTCAGCGACGAGCCTCTGATTCGTTCGGGTCGTGCAGAGACTTACGCGCCCGGCAAGGACACGGGGCGATACTGGGACGCAGGAGCTTCGAATGTGCACTGGGCTATCGTGACGGACGAACAGGTCGGCGAAGGCATCAGGCGCGCTCTGGCGCGCGTCGAAGCGGTAGGCGTGTTGATTGAGGGGAACAGCCTGCTGGATTTCGTCGAAGTGGATTTCGCCGTCATGGTTGCGCGCTCGACGGGCGGGAAGGTCAAGCCGTCCGCGCGCCGCGCTCTGTCGAAGAGCGCGGCGCTCTATCTCTCCGATGAGGACGACCAAAGCGGCGACGGCGGCGCGGCGCGTGCGCGCTTCGAGTCGTGGCGCACACAGCCGCCCTATCGAGAACTGCTCGGAGAGTTGCCCGTCTACACGCCGGCCGAACTTCCGCAACTCGTCGCGCGCCTGCGTTCGCTTCGCGCGTGAAGGATGTTTTGAGCGACGGACAGAATATGCAAACGCTCGATGAACTGCTGGACGAATGTGGACGACTGCACGGCCACATGTGCGCGGGGCAACTGCTCGGCGCGCGGATGTCGCTCGTCGGCTGTCGCGCCGTAGGGATTGACGACCCGCGCGGAGCCGACAGGAAGAAGCTGGTCGTGTGGGTCGAGATTGACCGTTGCATGGCCGATGCCGTCAGTGCTTCGACCGGCGTCCGCCTCGGCAAGCGGAGTCTCAAGTATCTCGACTACGGCAAGGTGGCGGCCACTTTCCTCAACACGGAGACGGGCGAGGCCGTGCGCGTCGTCGCGCTCGAAGAGTCGCGGCGTCTGGCGGACGAGCGTCATCCGGAAATCGAGAGCAAGAAGGAGCGGCAGTTCGCCACCTACCGCGAGGCGGCCGACGAGGAGTTGTTCAAGGTCGAGCGCGTCAGCGTGGCCTACGGCGAGATGGACGCGCCCGGTCGGCCGCGTTCGCGCGTCACCTGCGAGCGTTGCGGCGAGGGCGTCAACGACGGGCGCGAGGTGCGAACAGACGAAGGCGAGACGCTCTGTCGCCCGTGCGCGGCGGGCGGCTACTACCGGCGGCTGTAAGTGGAGTCGCACTTTCGAGGAGCAGGCAAGGATGGCTCACGACAGCAGTGCAGCGGCGACTGACGCGCCGGAGGCGAACGCCGCGACGCGCGTCTCAGGCGACTACAAAATCTGGCAGGTCATCGCCGCTTCGGCCGTCGGGACGATGATTGAGTGGTACGACTTCTACATCTTCGGCAGCCTCGCGCTCGTCATCTCGCCCATCTTCTACCCGCCGGGCAACAACACCTTCGCCTACATCGCCTATCTGGCGACCTTCGCCGTCGGCTTCGTCGTACGCCCCTTCGGCGCGCTCTTCTTCGGAAGAATCGGCGACCTCGTCGGCCGCAAGTACGCCTTCCTCGTGACGCTGCTCATCATGGGAGGCGCGACGGCGCTCATCGGCTTTCTGCCGACCTACGCGCAAATCGGCAGCGCCGCGCCCATCGCGCTGCTCGTCATCCGCGTGCTGCAAGGACTGGCGCTCGGCGGCGAGTACGGCGGCGCGGCCGTCTACGTCGCCGAGCACGTGCCGGACGACCGGCGCGGCTTCTACACGAGCTTCATTCAGATTACGGCGACGCTCGGACTCTTTCTCTCGCTCGCCGTCATCCTCGCCGTGCAGAACACGATGAGTCCCGCGCGCTTCGCCGGGCAAGAGGGCGCGTTTGCCGGTTGGCGTATCCCTTTCATCATCTCGATTCTGCTCGTCGCCGTCTCGCTCTACATCCGTCTGAGGATGAAAGAGTCGCCCATCTTCCAGCACGTCAAGAGCGCGGGGATGACCTCTGCAAGCCCGCTCGTCGAAGCCTTTACGAAGTGGGAGAACCTCAAGCGCGTGCTCATCTCGCTCTTCGGCGCGACGGCCGGGCAGGGCGTCGTCTGGTACACGGGGCAGTTCTACGCGCTCTTTTATCTGCAATCCATCCTCAACGTGGATGCGACCTCTGCCAACTACATCATCGCGCTCGCGCTGCTGCTGGGGATGCCCTTCTTCGTCTTCTTCGGCTGGCTCTCAGACCGCTTGGGCCGCAAGTGGATAATCATGGCCGGATGCCTGCTCGCCGTCGTCACTTACATGCCGATTTATCAAGAGATGCAGCGGGCGGCCGGGTCGAACGTCGTGACGGCGACCTCGAAACGCGACCCCGTCACGGGAGCCATCAGTCTGACGCCGCAGACGCGCGACGCGGCCGGGCAGTTGCAGACCGCGCCGAAGGTCTTGCCCTACACCAATCTCGCAGACCTCGTCGGCAATGGCAGCGTGCGGCGACTGATACT
>DASZCR010000184.1:0-10497 GCA_035942915.1 Pyrinomonadaceae bacterium
AAGTCGTAGTAACGTTCGTTGCCGGGCAGCGTGAAGTAGTTCAGGTAAGGCTGAAGCGGCAGGCCGACGGTGTTCTCATAATCTCGGTTGCCGACCGAAGGCCAGAAGCGATTCTCTGATGCGCCCGCGCCGAAGCTGCCGGAATAGGGGTGCATGTATTCGTGATAGAACTTGCCGACATTGGCGTCCATGGTCGCGGCTTCGCCGTCCGGGTAGTTGTTGTCGCCGACGGTGATGATGAAGTCAGGATTCCAACTCTTGACGAGAGTCGCCACCTCCTGCTCGTTCGCGTTGCCTGAGCCGAAGTCGCCAATCACGGCGAAGGTGATGGTCGTCTCCTGCGCGGCCGCGCCGGTCGGCATACGCGTCGGCAGCGCCACGAGTACGACGGCGAGCACGACGGCGGCGGCCGACACAACGAGACCGCTCCGGCGGCGCGTCCATCTCTGCAAAGCGACGGCGAGACTACTTCTCATCGAATCCTCTTTCATAATCTTTTAGAGTCCACCTCTAGCCGAAGGCAGCGTGCGTAACATCGTCAACCGCTTCGAGAGCGCGCGACGCGCTTCGACGCTCAGCCCGACAAAGAACGCGAAGAGCAGCGCCACGCCGAACGTCGCCGCCGCACAACCAGCCCAGACGAACCAGTTTTCAACCTGTAGCGCATGACTGAGCCATCCGGCCGCGCCGAACATGACGAGTGTCGTCAACGCCGGTCGCGCCGCTCCTGCGAGACGCGGCACGCGCGGCAGGCCGAGTTGCGCGTTGACGAGGAACGGATAGGCGAACGTCAACACGGCGCGTCCGGCCAGCATCCCGATGCAAAGCCCTGTGATGCCGAGTCGCGGCGTGAGCGCCGACGCCAGCCCCACCGAGAGCACCGCCGAGGCTGCGCCTATCAAGACCTTCTCGCGTAGTTGCAACGTCAGGTCGATAACGTATGAATCGTTGCGGATGAAGATAAGCTGCACCGTCATCAAGACGGCGAGCAGGTTCGGCCAGAAGCCCGCGTAGTGCTCCGCGCCGACCCACAGCGAGATGAACGAGCGATTCCAGGCAATGATGGTTGAGCCGACGGTTGCCAGCAGCAACCAACTCAGCGTCATCATCTCCGCACGCAGCGACGCGGCCTTCGCATACTGTTTGAGTCCGACGACGCCGCCCATTCCCGGCGTCGCCGCGCCGATGGCCGTCGTGACGAAACCGAGCAGCAGCCCGCCCGCGAAGTTCGTCAGCGTGTAAGAAGCGACGGCCGAAGACGACGCGACCACGCCGAGGATGACCACGTCGCTCGCGAGGATGAAGCGATGGACGAACGTCCACGCGAAATACCAGACGCTCAGTTTGAGAAACGAGCGCACCTCTTTCATGCGCGGACGCACGAGGCCGAACCAGGGCACGTACTTCTTCACCACCAACAGGAACAAGACACCCGTCAGCATGACGAGCGCCACCTGCGCCCCCGCCAATCCCACCAGCCCGCCACCGGCGTAGAGCGCGCCGATGCTCAGCGCGCCGCCCACGAAGCTCAAGCCCGCCTGTAACCCCATCCGTTTGTAGCCAAGGTTCATGCCGCGCAGCACGGCTTCGGGCAGAAGGACGAGTTGTGTCAACAGGAAACTGAGCGCGAGCAGTGCGGCCGACAGGCGCACCGTCGAGTGCATCTCCGGCGCGACCTTCGTCATGTACGGCGCAATCCAGACGAGCACTCCGCCCATCGTCAACAGCACCGGCAGAAACAGCAACCAGACGCCGATGGCGCTCGCCACGTGCCTGCGCTTCTCTTCGTCGCCGTCTACGTCGCGCCGGTTGGCAATCACCCACTTGAGCGCCTGCGTCGGCCGTCCGTCGGCCGCCTGCATGTAGGTGACGAGTCTGGCGAGAATCTGCCAGACGCCGAAGAGCGAGCCGCCAAGCCCTGCGACCAGCAGCGGCGTGACGACGAAACTGACGCTGTTTTTCGCCGCCTGGTCGAGCAGCGACGCGAACGCGTTGAGGTAAGCCTTATGCGTCAGACGACCCGCGCTCTTGCTCGCGCTCGCCGGTTCTCTGACTTCGACCTCAGCCGTCGTCGTAACGTTTAATTCGACTGCCGCCATCCGCCTTTAAGCCCCCGTCTTGATGCCCCGCAGAACTTCTTCTGCGACTTGCTCCGGCGTCCGCCCGTCCGTGTTGACCCTGATGACACGCACCTTGCGCCTCGCGCACAACTCCGCGACGACGCGCTCATAACTCGCGCGGTAGCGTGCGAGGAAGTCGGAAATCTCCTCGTCCGTGCGCGCCTTCATCCGGTGCGGCTTCTCGCGCTCGCGGATGCGCCGCGCCAGCACTTCGTCGGGCGCGTCCAACCAGACCACCGCGTCCAGTTTCGACGCCGTGCGTTCGACCAGACGCCCCAGACGCCTCTCATCCGTCTCGCCGCCGAAGGCGTGCAACTTGGCGAGCGCGAAGACCGTCCCCTCGTCGAGCAGTAGAAACTTGCAGGCACGCGACGCCTCGCGTCCGAGCAGCCGACCGAGAGCGTTGAGCCTGACGAAGAGCGTCGCTTCGTGCCACGCGACCGCGCCGCGCACGCGCCACAGCCCCAGCAGTTGCGGCAGCGACAGCACGGCCGTCGAGAGCAGCAGCGGCGCGGGCAACCCCCACACACCAAGCCCTGCGCGCACGCCCTCTGCGCTCCGACGCCGGAGCGCGCACGCCAGCGTGCTCTTCCCCGCTCCGGCCGGGCCGACGATTTCCGCTACCACCGTCTCACTCATCTCGCACGCGCACCGCTTCAGAGATTTCGCCAGACAATCGTCTGCAAATGAGCGAGCACCTCATCGGCCGGCCGTCCGGCATCGACGACGTGCGCCCGCGTTCCCGTCCAATCCTGTTCCCACAACTCGCGCGAACGCGTGCGGACGTGCTCCTCGCTCTCGATGGTCTTGCGCCGCACGGCCACCTCCGGTTCGACGCGCAGCACGAACAGGACATCCGGCTCCATAATCTGCCGGTAGTTGCGCTCCTCTGCCGCGAGCAGCCGACGCACCAACCAATTCATGCGCGCCGGCTCGACCATGCGCGCGATGTTCGGCCCATCCATCAGACGCAGACGCTCGACGGGGAAGCGGTCGCAGACGGCGACGCCGCCATTGGTCGTATACCGACGCGCCTGTTCATAGAGCCGACGCCGGTCGCGCGACGCCAACACCCAACGCAGCAGACGCAGGTAACCCGGAAAATCTCCCGCGCGCTTCTGGCCGCCGGGGAGCCGTCTTCTCAAGTGCAGCGCGACGATGACGGCCAGCGTCAGCAGCGAGCGCGGCGGCTTACCGAGATGAAACCGGCGCGCGTCGAACTTCTTCGACAGCCACGCGTGCAAGCCCTCGACGGCCGTCGTCTTCCCTGCCCCGTCGCCGCCGACGAGCGCGATGAGCGCGCCGCCCGTCACCAACTGCTTGCGCGCCGTCCGCCGCAAAGCACGCTCCACCAAAAGCCGCTTCGCACGTCGCCCGAACTTCAACCATTCATCCGACGCGAGCGTTCGCCGCGCGTGCGTGCTCAGGCGCTCCTCCAACTCTCGCCTGACCGACAGACGCCGCCACGTCGAAACGTCCTTCTTCAGTGAACGCACGCACTCGTCGAAGAACTCGACGCCGACGAACGGGAGATGCTCACGCACGACGCGCTCGACACGCTCACGCGCCGAACGCGCTTCGAGAAACGCCAACTCTTCGCGCGTCGCGCCGTCTGCATTCTTCTTCTTCGCGCCCGCGAGCCGGTTCAGCACACGGTCTGCGAGGCTATATTTCAAGACCATCCGCAGGACGAAGAGAACCAGCTCGAACTCGACGAGCGGCGTCCTTATCAGACCATCGCGCGAGGCGGATTCGAGATAGGGTCGCTCCAACGGGAGACGGAAATTTTTCGTCAGGTCGTGGCCGAGGACGAGTTGATAATGGACGTGCAGATGGACGAACCTGCGCGCCTCTTCGTCGAAACCGTAATAGTCCGAGACGCCCGGCAGTTGCCGGTCGCGCGTCGGTCGCGCCTGCTTGAAGCCGAGTTCCAGCAGCAGGCGTGCGAAGCGTCCGGCGTCGGCGCGTTCGACCAACAGGTCGAGGTCGCCTTCGCCCTGCAACCAGCGCGCGAGCCGCCAGTTGCTCTTAAACTGGCAGTAGGCGATGCCCTCTGCGCGCAACCCTTGGCAGAGACGCGCGACGAGCGGAATGGCCGCCTGCTCTGGCAACGCGATGGACGGTTCCTGTTCGACGACCGCATCTGCCGGCGCGCTTCTGTCCAACTCTTCCGCACGGGGCGCGGGCACAAATCCCGCGACGCCGTTCGGAGTCGTCTGCGTCGAGCCTAAAGTCAGCCGCGTGCTACGTGAATCGAAGACTTCTGCCATGCTCGTTCCGACCGCTTGAAAGAAAACCCCTCGCACCGCTTCGATTGAGGCGAAGCGGCGGCAGGGGCGTCGTGCGTTCTACTGTTGCGTGTTGAGAGGTGACGTGTGAAGTTGAGATTCAGGCTCGCTTGTAATAACGCTCGTAGTCCAGTTTGACGCCCTCGGCGTTGTTGAGGACGACGCCGCAGACGTTCGCGCCCACGTCCTGCAAAAGTTGATAGGAGCGACGCGCGCCGTCGCGCGAACTGTCGCCACTGTTGACGACGAGGATGACGCCATCGACGAGCGTCGAGAGTTGCACGCCGTCGGAGAAGAAGGCGAGCGGCGGCGAGTCTATGACGACGTAATCGTAGACCGCGCCGTAGGCGTTGACGAGGCGGCTCATCTGCTCGGAACTGAGCATCTCGGCCGACTGCGGAATCGTCGGCCCCGAAGTCAGCACGTCGATGCCATGCTCGCCGATGGGCGTGGCCGCTCTGAGAGCCTCCGTCTCCTCAACCTCGTCCGAAAGCAGCGTGCTCAGGCCGCGCTCGTTCTTGAGACCGAAGATTGAATGGAGACGCGGATGGCGCAGGTCTGCATCGACCAGAAGGACGAGCGCCCCCGTGCGCGAGAGGCTGATGGCCGTGTTGACGGCCATCGTCGTCTTCCCTTCGCCGGGCATGCCGGAAGTGACGAGTAGCGTCTTCAGATTTTTGCGACCACCCGCGAGCATCATCGCCGTCCGCAGATGACGGAAAGCTTCTGCGAGCGGCGCAGGCGCGTCCGAGTCGAGAATCAAGCCTTCGCGTCCGTCGCCGACGCTGCCCGCTGCGGCGTCCCTGCGCGCAAAACGCGTGTGCGGGAGCAGACGGTGCGAACGCGTGCCGAGCGTCGGCACGGCCGTCACAGAAGGCGTCGGCAGAGCCTTACGCACGTCTTCGGTCGAGCGCAGTTTATCGTCCATGAAACCGAGCAGGACGGCGAGGCCGATGCCGAAGCCGAGCGAGAGCGAGAAAGCGACGGCCGTGTTGAGCAGGCGATGCGGCCCGACGGGCGCACGCGGCGCGATGGCGTAGTCGTTGACGTGGACGTTATTGCGCATCCCTGCAAAGAGCGCCTCGTGCTCCTTGCCGCGCTGCAACATGCCGTCGAGCAGCCCCTTGTTGGTCTCAATCTCCTGTTGCAGAATCTTGTAGTTGACGGCCGCCTCGTTCTGCGTCAGCGTTTCGCCGCGCTGTTGGTCGAAGGCCGCGCGCAAAGCCTGCTCGCGCGCGAGCGCCTGTTTGTATCTGGTCGAGAGATTGGCGACGACAGTCGAGGAGGCGCGCTTGCGTAACTCGCCGAGTTGCCTTTCAAGCACGGCTATCTGCCCGTCAACCTCTTTCACTTCCGGCCACTCTTCGGTCACTTCGGTCAGCAGTTGCGCGCGGCGCTGTCTGAGTTGCGTCAGTTGCGTCTCGACCTCGCCGGCCTCTCTAATCGTCCCTTCCGAAAGCGCGTTGGCCGCGCCGGGTTCGAGCGCGGCGCGATAGGAGGCTTCGGCGAGTTTGCGTTCGTTTTCGGCTTCGAGCAGTTGACGATTGAGACCGACGAGCCTTTCGACAACCGTGTTCTGGCTCGCGTCGAGCGAAAGAATTTGATGGTTGCGCGCGTAGTCGAGCAGTTGTTTCTCCTGCTCGCGAATCTGCGTCCTCAATTCGTTGATGCGCTGCTGCAAGAGGTCGCCGGTGGCCGTGCCGGACTCGCTCTTTCTTTCGAGATTCTGTGTGACGAAGGTGCTGGCAATGGCGTTGGCGACGCGCGCGGCGACGGGCGGGCTTGTGTGGCTATAGGTGATGTTGATGAGCCGCGTCTCCTTGACGGGCAGGCGCGTCTCTTTCACCGGCTCGACCTTGAGGCCGTCTTGTATCGCTTCGACGTAAGGCGCGAGCCGTTCGGCCTCTGCCAGTTCCTCTGCCGAGACGCCTTCGAGCGCCGAGTCTCTATCGGTCTTCGTTGCGCCCGTTGCAGTGGCTTTCGTCGAAGAGGTCGAGGCGGGACGAAACTCCGGGTCTTTATCGAGTTCGAGCGTCTTGACGACGCGGCGCAGGAGACTGGGCCTCGTCAGGATTTGCAGTTGGGTGTTGAAGTAGGCCGGGTCGTTGACTGGGTTGAGCGTGAGCGCGCCGGTCTTCGACGCAGCGAAGGCCGTGTTGACCGTCTCAAGGTCGACCTGCACCTGCGCCTCCGCTTCGTAGAGGTCTGGCTGGCGCGCCATGAAGAGCGCCATCCCGCCCGTGAAGAGCGCCGTCACGGCCACCACCACCCACCAACGACGGCGCAACGCGTCGAGCAACTCGCGCAGGCGTTCGCGGTCGCGGCTCGGCGGCTCCGTGTCGAGTTGATAGAAGGGGCGTAGGGCGTCCGCCTCCGGCACTCTCTGTAGTTCGGCGTCGCCGCCGCGCATCAATTTAATTTCACCCATTTCCGCACACCTCTGTCTGACGGCTTCGCACATTTCTCGAACAACGCGCGGCCGGACTGAAGTCTGTCTGTCGAAGTCTGTTTGTCGAAATTGTCAGCGAATAATCTGCACGGGCAGACGCGCTGCCGAAGGCACTGCGCGGTCGAGCAGCGTCCGCAGGAAACGGCGGCCGCTCGCGGTCGGAACTTCGATGATGTCGTTGGGCTGAAGCGCCACGTCTTCGGCGCGCCGCTTGGAGATGGCTTTGAGGTCGACGAGGATTTCCGACTTCGAGCCGCCCGCGACCTGTCTGACGATGCGGACGCGCTCGCTCTGCGTGTCGGGCAGTGTGCCGCCCGCCATCGCGATAGCCTGCGAAACCGTGACCGTCTCCTTGAGCGGAATCATCGACGGCTTGAGCACGTTGCCGACAACGTATGCCTGCTCGGCCTCCGTCACCGTGACGATGTCGCCCGGCCTGATATAAGGATTGGCGGCGGGGTCGCCTTGCAGCGTCTCGCTCAGTTTGAAGGAACTGACGGCCGTCGCTTCGGACGCTGTCTGAGCCGCCTCTTCAGACGCAGCCGTCGCGCTCGTCCCGCAGGCCAACTGCGGCCCGGAGTGTACTATCTGCACGTTGCGTCCGGCGCGCTCCGAAGGCCCGCCCGCGAACGACAACAGTTCGAGCAGGCTGACGCGTCGTTGCAACTGAAAGCGTCCCGGCGTCGTGACCGCGCCAAGCACGGCGACCGGCGTCGAGTTGAACTCCTTGAGGAAGATGTCCACCTGCGGATTCTTCAGGTACTTCAGATAACGACGCGCAATCTCCTGCGACAATTCCGCCTCGGTCAGACATGCGGCGCGAATCGCGCCTTCAATCAGCGGCATCCTAATCGTCCCGTCGCCTTCGACGCGCACAGCCTCGCGCGACAGTTGCGGACGATTGAAGACGCGCACCTCCAACACGTCGCCCGGCCCCAGACGGTAGGACTCGCCCGCGCGCACTCCGGCTTCGACGGCAGCCGTCGTCACGGTCCGCTCGCGTGAGACCTGCGCCGCGCAGACGGACGAAGCCGCCAGCAGCAACATCAAGACACCAAACATACGCGCCGTCGTACCGATTTCAAATTCGTGGTCAGACATCGCGCCCCTCTCCTTTCGCTTCACTTCCTGAGTCGCGCCACGCGTCTCGATTGTAGAGACTCGCGCAGGTGGTTCGGGCAGGCCAGATTGAGGACGGTGTTACTAAGGACAACCAGCAGTTCCTCGTGGTCGCGCACGATGAGACCCGTGAGCGGCAGGTCGTCCGTCTTGACGACGACACCTTCCCTGACCCATTGCCAGAACTGCTTCTGCGTTGTCCAGAAACGCTTGTGGTCGCGGCAGACAACGAGCGCGTTCTTCTTTCCCTTTTTTTCTTTCTTCGACATCAGTCTTCCATCCTGCGCGCACACCTCGACCCTGACGGTAGATGCGCCCGGCCTGCGAAAGCTCGGACGCCTCCGCAGAAGCCCCGTCAGCAGACGGGGAAACCTCTTAACGCAAGGCGGCGTGATTTCAGATGCGAAAGAGCGGTGGGTAAAAAAAGCCTCGATGGCCTCAAGAGGCCGAACTGGCTAGACTTACGGTTTCTTACAAGAAAGTTACAAACGAACCGTTGTTCCGCTGAATAAAGGAAAAAAGGGTGGTTTGACGCTGACCGATAACGGCTCTAGGCCCTCGGTTTAAACATCCTCCGACAAGAACCCTCTGCTCAGCCGGAATCGCCTTTGACGCAACGCGTGTGTGTGTTCGCGCTGTGGGCCGCGAATGATGATGGCGAATGACAAAGCGCCTTCATGCGAGGAGAAGGCTGCTGTCTTGCAAGGAAAACTTAAATCAATTAGCTGTAAAATGGCTGAAACGTGGGCTCAACATATGTCCTCACGCAGAATTTGTCAATACTTTTAGAGATTCACCTCTCATCGCTTTCACTCCACTTTAGACAGAAGTACGTGGTCAGTCGGCAAAGATATTGCCGACGCCTCTGGGCAATGAGAACTGTTAAGCGAGCAGTTTTGCGAGACTCTAATGCGCTCAGCGCCGCTTCCATCTGAGTTCGATTTCCACCTCCTCTTCATCCTCGCCGCGCTCGTACTCGAACTCGATGTTCGCATACGGAGGGATGTAGATGCGCTCGCCCGCAATCTGTATCTCGAAGGTCTTCCCTTCTTCGAGCGCGTCGGCCAGACGTCGCAACTTGGCGACCACCTCTTTCGTCGCATAAGACTTCTCCACGTCCTTCTCTTGACTCATACTCGCCTCCTCTAAATTTAAAGTCCGGATAAAAACGGCCTTCAATGTACATCGCCCGCACGACGGTTGAAAAGCTCATCATAGCTCCGTCCGCGCCGCTTATAACAAAACCCGCGTGAAACATATCTGTTGACATCCGACCTTTCTGATTGTAAAACACATGTCACTCATCATCTTCCGGGAGCTTCCTTTATGAGCGCAACACACGAAACCTTTGAGACCGAGACGCTGAGCGAAGCGGCGAAGCGTCTCGGCGTGGCGCGCACGACCCTCTGGCGTCTGCTCAAGCAGTATCAGGTCAACACAGTCAGAGACGTGCTCGACAGTCGCAGTAAACGCGTCAGAAAAGCCGATATTGACCGCATCATTGACGACGCTGAGCGCGTGCGGAGGGGGCTGGCGGCATGATTACAATTGCCATCGCGAATCAGAAAGGCGGCGTCGGAAAGTCTACGACCGCAGCCGTGCTGGCTACGGAACTGGCGCTGCGCGAATACGAGACGCTCATCATCGACGCAGACCCGCAGGCCAATGCCACAGAGATTTTCCTCGACCCGGCCAACGTCCAGACCTCGCTCGCAGATGTCATCATCGGCGGCGACGGAAAACTCGCATCATCCATCACGGAGAAGCGCGTGACGACGGAAATCGAGCATTTGGATATAGTTCCGGCCACTCTTGCGCTCGCCAACTTCGACCGCGAACCGGCGCTCTCCGTCACCAAACTGCGCACGGCCATACGCGACCTCGGCGACTCCTACGACTTCGCAGTTATCGACACGCCGCCCAATCTCGGACTGCTGCTGACGGCCGCGCTGACGGCCGCCAACTACGTCCTGATTCCGGTGCAGGCAGCGCCCTTCGCCTTGACGGGACTCCGCGACCTCCTGCAAGTTATTGAAAACGCAAGAGAACTCAACGAGAACCTGAGCGTTCTGGGGACTGTCTGCACGCTCTACGACACGCGCACGAGCGTCTCCGGCGCTTCCTATCGCGCACTGACACAGATGCTCCCAGACAAGACTTTCGAGACGATTATCCATCGCCAGACGAAACTAGAAGAAGCGCCCTCGATGCATCAGCCGATACAACTCTACGCCCCCTCCTCGCGCGGCGCGGAGCAGTATGCGGCGCTCACGGACGAGGTCTTAGCGAGACTCGGCGCCAACTCTAAAGCCAGTAAATCGAAGCACTTATCGGTGGTGAAAGGTAACGAGGTATGACCGTGAAGCCTAAGAGACCGAAGATTCAGAAACGCACGCCGGGGCTTGTCATCAACCCGCCTGCGCCGCGTCCTGCCTCGGTCGGCGTAGACCCTTCGGCGCAACTGTTCAAAGCGGCGAAAGAGGCCGAAGCGCAGTCGCAGCAACAGGAACGAGCGATTCCC
>DASZCR010000185.1:0-11549 GCA_035942915.1 Pyrinomonadaceae bacterium
GCGTGATTACGAACGGCTGCCTGAGACACTGGCGGGCTTGCATTTTCTGGCCTTCGCGATCCTGATGCTCAAGCGTCTGGTCGAAGTGTTAGCTCAAAGTTCATAACAGGCTCTAGGGCGTACATCTGAAGGCCGGTCTGCTTGTCGGTTGCGGCGCGGGCGTGTTAGCTTTCACGTTTCGAGGGAGGGGGTCGGCGCGGTCTATCGGCTCGTCGGTTTTGACGCGGGCGTTTTCGGCCGCCGCTGTCGCCCCGCGTGGCTTGATGGATAGAGTCGAATCCGAGTTGAAGGAGCGCGTGCGCGCGTTCTGGCAGGCCAATCCGTGCGGGACGAAGTTCACGGACGCCGAGCCGGGAACGCGTCTGTTCTACGAGCGCGTCGAGGAGCACCGCTACGCGAGCGAGTGGCACATCCCCGAAGCCGCAGGGTTTGAGCAGGCGCGGGGGTTGCGCGTGCTTGAGATTGGCTGCGGCCTCGGCACGGACGGCGCCCGTTTTGCGCGCGCGGGCGCTATCTACACGGGCGTCGATTTAACGGACGCGGCGGTCGAACTGGCGCGCAGGCGTTTCGAGTTGGAAGGCTTACGCGGAGAGTTTCGCGCGGCTGACGCCGAGCGGCTCGACTTCGCGGATGAGACGTTCGACCTCGTCTATTCGCACGGCGTCCTGCATCACACGCCGGACACGGCGCAGGCCGTGCGCGAAGTGCATCGCGTCTTGCGTCCGGGCGGGCGCGCCGTCGTCATGCTCTATCACCGCGACTCTTATAACTATCGTGTCAACATCGGAGTCTTCAGACGGATGGGGGCGCGGCTGTTGCGGACGGAGGCGGGCGTGCGTCTGGCGCACAGGCTGACGGGCGAACCACTTGAGAGCCTGCGCGAACATGCCGCGCGGATGCGACGCGACGCGCGCTCGTATCTCGCTTCGGAAGAGTTTTTGAGCCGCAACACGGACGGCCCCGGCAATCCTCTGGCGCGTGTCTACACGCGCGCGGAGGCGAGCGACCTCTTCCGCGATTTCGCCGAAGTGCGGACGGCCGTCTACTACCTCAACAAGCGTTGGCTGCCGGTCGTCGGACGTGTGCTGCCGCGCTCGCTCGAAGCGCGTCTGGCGGCGCGTTGGGGCTGGCATCTGTGGATTTACGCGCGCAAGGGCGGCGGCGAGTCAGGGGATTGATGTCGAGCAGTCTTCGTATCTTTCGTCCGTGTGGGGTTCGAGAGTTTTGAGCGCACAAAAGAGGATTCTGGTGACGGGCGGCGCGGGCTTCATCGGCTCGCATCTGGTCGAGCGCCTGCTCGCGGAAGGCGGCCACTTCGTCACGGTCGTCGATGACTTCAACGATTTCTACGCACCCGCCATCAAGCGCGCCAACGTCCGCCCGTTTCTTGCGCGCGAGGACTTTCGTCTCGTCGAGGCAGACATCCGTGAGCGCGAGGCGCTCGAACGCGCGCTCGGTCGAGAGACGTTCGATTGCGTCGTTCATCTGGCGGCGCGCGCGGGCGTCCGCCCCTCACTCACAGAGCCGGTGCTTTACACGGAGACGAACATCACGGGCACGGTCAACCTGCTGGAACTGGCGCGGGCGCGCGGCGTCAGACAGTTCGTCTTCGGTTCTTCGTCGTCCGTCTACGGCGAGAACGAGAAAGTTCCCTTCGCGGAGGACGACCCGGTCTTCCATCCCATCTCGCCCTACGCGGCGACGAAAGGCGCGGGCGAACTGCTCTGTCATACCTACTCGCATCTCTACGGCCTGCGCTGCGTCGCGCTGCGCTTCTTCACCGTCTATGGCGCGCGCCAGCGTCCAGACCTTGCGATTCACAAGTTCGCGCGGCTCATCAGCGAAGGCACGCCCATTCCGGTCTTCGGCGACGGCACGACGCGGCGCGACTACACCTACGTCGACGACATCATTCAGGGCGTGCGCGCGGCGATGGATTACGAGGCGAGTCAATACGAGGTGATTAATCTCGGCGAGTCGCGCACGGTCGAGTTGCGCGAGTTGATTGCGCTGCTTGAGCAGGAGTTGGGACAGAAGGCCATCATTGACCGTCAGCCCTTGCAGCCCGGCGACGTGCCGCAGACCTACGCAGACATCTCGAAGGCGCGTCGGCTGCTCGGCTACAACCCGCAGACCGGCATCGAAGAAGGCATCCGCAAGTTCGTCGAATGGTTTCGAGGAACTCGGCAGTAAGGGGAGAAGTGATGACACTTTACGACGAAGAAGAGACAGTCATCAGGCGTCAGAGCGGCGGCGACGGCGGCAGTAGCAGCAGCGCGTTGACGGAAGATGTGACGCTGACCACGCCTTCGAGCGCGCACACGTCGGCCGCGCCGGAAATCTCCCTCTTCCTCCCCGTCTTGAACGAGGAGCCGAACCTGCGACCGCTCCATGCCAAGATTGACGAAGCTCTGGCCGCGCTCTCGCGCACGGCCGAGGTCATCTACGTTGACGACGGTTCGACCGACGGGAGTCTGGCCGTGCTGCGCGAACTGGCGGCGCGCGACCCGCGCGTGCGCGTCGTCGCCTTGCGGCGCAACTACGGGCAGACGGCCGCCATGGCCGCCGGTATCGACGCCGCGCGCGGCGCGATTCTCATCCCGATGGACGCCGACATGCAGAACGACCCGACCGACATCGTGCGCCTGCTCGACAAACTCGACGAGGGCTTCGACGTGGTCTCAGGCTGGCGCAAGGAGCGTCAGGACAAGATGGTGACGCGCAAGATTCCGTCGATGATTGCCAACAAGATTATCTCCTTCATCGGCGGCGTGCCGCTGCACGACTACGGCTGCTCTCTGAAAGCCTACCGCCGCGAGTTTCTCAAAGACGTGCGGCTCTACGGCGAGATGCATCGCTTCATTCCCATCTACGCCAGTTGGGTCGGCGCACGCGTCGCAGAGATTCCCGTGCGCCATCACGCGCGGACGATGGGCCAGTCGAAGTACGGCCTGTCGCGCACCTTCAAGGTGATGCTCGACCTGATGACGATTAAGTTCATGGCCTCGTATCACACCAAGCCGATTTACGTCTTCGGGATGTTCGGCATGCTCTCTCTGCTCGTCTCGGTCGTCGCCTCTGTCTGGGCGGTCTTGCGCAAACTAGGCGGCGAGTCGTTCATCCGCAACCCTCTGCTGATTGTCGCCATCGTCATGTTCGCCGTCGGCATCCAGTTCATCCTGATGGGGCTGCTGGCAGAGATGCTCGTCCGCACCTATCACGAGTCGCAGGCCAAGTCCATCTACGCCGTGCGCGAGCGCATCGGCTTCCGAGACAAGAGCTAACGTGGCGGCGAGCGACGAGATTGTGCGCGCTTATCATGAACTCGCGGCGTGGTGTCGGGAGCGCGACTACGCCGGGCACGACCCGTTCGACGCGCTCAACAGCCGTCTCTTTCAGGCCACGCCCTTCGTCCGTCGCTCGCGCGCCGCGCGCATCCTCTGGACGCAACTCTTCAAACGCTCGCCCGTCAACCTGCGCCGCGCCGCGCTCGTCCCCGCAGGGCGCAACCCGAAGGGAACAGCGCTCTTCACACTGGCCGCGCTCGCGCGCTGGCGCACGACGCACAGCGACGAGGACGAACGCGAAGCGCGCACGCTCCTCGACTCTCTGCTGGCAGACCGCATCCAGACGGCGAGCGGCGCGACCGCGTGGGGCTACAATTTCGACTGGCAGAGCCGCGCCTTCTTCGCTCCGCGCGGCACGCCGACCGTCGTCCCGACCGCTTTCGCCGCGCGGGCCCTCGTCGAAGCGGCGCGCGACTTCAGCGACGACACCTATCTGCGCGTGGCGCGCCGCGTCTGCGACTTCATCCTCCGTGACCTCGTGCGCACGGTCGAGACTTCCGACGAAGTCTGCTTCAGCTACACGCCGCTCGACCGTTCGCGCATCTTCAACGCGAGCCTGCTCGCGGCCGAGACGCTGGCCGAAGTCGGTGCGCGCACGGGCGAGCAGGAGTTGTGCGCGTGGGCGCTCCGCGCGGCGCGCTACGTCGTGCGCCGACAGCGTGGAGACGGCTCATGGGCTTACGGCGAGCAGGGATTTCAAGGTTGGACGGACAACTTCCACACGGCCTTCATCCTGTCGAGCCTGTGGCGCATCTCGTCTGCGTGCGGCGTCGGCGTGGGCGCAGAGTTGACGGAAGCGGCGCAGCGCGGCTTCGAGTTCTGGCGCGGGCGCTTCTTTCTTGCGGACGGATTCCCGAAATACTACCATGACGAGCCTTACCCGGCGGACGCACACTCGGCGGCAGCGGCCATCGTCACGCTGGTCGAAAAGTCGGCACGCGTAGACGACGCCCTGCCAGAGCGTCGTGCGGCGCTCGCGCTGGCCGAGCAGGTCGCGTCGTGGACTCTCGACAACCTGCGCGACCGGCGGCGCGGCTTCTTCTACTACCAGCGCCGACGCTTCTACGCCGTCCGCACGCCCTACATTCGTTGGGCGCAGGCTTGGATGCTCTACGCGCTGGCGCGTTTGATAGAAGGGATGAAGGATGAGGGATGAAGGATGAATAAAACTGCGCGTCAAAAATTTCTCCTTCATCACACATCACTCCGCCCTCATCCCTTTTTGTGATGCGTATCTGGGTTGACCTCAACAACTCGCCGCACGTGCCCTTCTTTCGCGCGCTGGTGACGGAGTTTGAGAGGCGCGGCCACGTCGTCGAACTGACGGCGCGCAGGTTCGCGCAGACGGTCGAGTTGGCCGAGGCGGCGGGCTTCCGTCCGGCCGTCATCGGCGAGCACGGCGGGCGCAAACTGGCGAACAAGGCGCGCAGGTTGGTCGAGCGCGTGCGCGGGCTTAAGCGTTGGACGCGTGCGCGCGAGCCGTTCGACCTCGCCGTCAGTCACAACGCGCACGAGCATCTCGTGGCGGCGCGTCTGCTCGGCGTTCGCAGCGTGACGCTGATGGATTACGAGCACAACCCTGCGAACCATCTTTCGTTCCGGCTCGCCTCGCGCGTCATCGTCCCGGAAGCGTTTCCCGGCGCGGCGCTCAGACGCTTCGGCGTGCATCCGAAGAAGGTGCGCCGCTATCACGGCATCAAAGAGGACGTGTATCTGGCAGACTTCGTCGCAGACAGGGAGTTTGCCGCACGGCTCGGCGCACGCTTCAACGTCGATACTGCGCGCGACGTGCTCGTCGTCGCCCGCCCGCCCGCGCGCGACGCGCTCTATCATCGCTTTGAGAATGAACTGTTCGACGAACTGCTCGTGCGACTGGCGGCGCGCGAGGGCGTCAAAATCATTTTGCTGGCGCGCACGCAGGAGCAGCGCGCATCCTACGCCGCGCGCTTTCGCTCGGAACGCATCATCTGCCCTGCTGAGGCGCTCGACGGCGCGAATCTCATCGCGGCGGCCGACTTGGTCGTCAGCGCGGGCGGCACGATGAATCGTGAGGCGGCGGCGCTGGGCGTCCCGGCAGCCACCGTCTACGCAGGGCGCTGGGCGGCCGTCGATGAATATCTCGTGCGCGAGGGACGCCTCCAGCGTCTGGCGACGCGCGAAGACCTCGACACACTGCGCGTCGAGAAGAAACGCGGCGCGACCCCCCGCCGCGCCCCACACGTCCGCGCCGAAGTCGCCGACGAGATACTGCGTAATGAGTGATAGGTGATAAGTGATAAGTGATGGGTGATGGGTGATAGGTGATAGGTGATGGGTGATAAGATAAAACCTGTCTTCTCCTATCACCTATCACCTATCACTTATCACTGCTTGAGACGATGAGTGCTGAGCGAATCGACAAAGTGCGTGCGAGGGCGAGCGAGGTGGTGGCGCCGCGCCGCGCGCCGCGTTGGGTGATTCCGGCCGTCAAGGCGGTGCTTGTTTTGACGGATGCGTGCGTCGCCGTCGCGTGTTTCGTCTGCGCCTATTATCTGCGCGAGGGCGGTGCGGTTCTCTTGGACGTGACGCGGCGCGGGTTCGTGTGGAGTCAGGAGTTTGAGCCTTACGGGGCGCTGCTCATCTTTGTCGTCTCGATACGTCTGCTCGCCGCCGCTTATTACGACCTGTATCGTCTGAGCGGCGAGTTCTCTTACGTGGACGATGCGGCGCGCGTCTTTAAGGCGACGGCCGTCGCCTCTCTGCTCATCGTCGCCGCCGCCTTCCTCTATCGCGGCGGCACGGAGTTCCGGCAGTTCTCCTACTCGCGCGCCGTCTTCGTGCTCGACTTCGCGCTGGCGCTCGTGGCTTACGCCGCGCTGCGTCTCGCCGTGCGCGCCGCGCAGGGCTTTGCCCGACGCCGCGACGTGAATCTAATCCCGACGCTCGTCGTCGGGCGGGGGGCGGAAGCCGCGCTCTGCGTGCGCGAGATGAGGGAGCGGCGCGAGTTGGGCTACAGGGTTATCGGCATCATCGAGAGCGGGCGGCTCGGCGAGGGAACGCCGGACGAGTTCGAGGGCGTGCCGGTCGTGAGCGACATCGAAGGATTGCCGGAGGCGATTCGTGAGACGCACGCCAACGAGGTCATCATCACAGACCCGAACGTCTCAGGCGACGTGCTCTTTGACGTGATGATGAGAGTCGGGCGCGGGCGCGGCGTCGAGTTTCGCATCGCGCCGAGTCTCTTCAACTTCCTGCCGCGCAAAGTTGAGGTTGACCAAATCGGCGCGCTGCCGATGATTACATTGTTTCGTGAACCGCTCTCGGACGCGGCGCGCATCGTCAAACGCGCGGCAGACATCCTGATTGCGACGCTCGCGCTCATCCTGCTCGCGCCCGTCTGGCTGCTCATCTGCCTGCTCATCAAACTCGACTCGCGCGGCCCAGTCTTCTATCGACAGGAACGCGTCGGCATGGACGGGCGCATCTTTCTCCTCTTCAAGTTTCGCACGATGCGCGCCGGGGCTGACGACCGCGAGCACCGCGACTTTCAGAGACGCTTCATCGAAGGTTCGCCCGATGCCAATCTCGGAGACGCGGCGCGGCCGGTCTATAAACTGCGCGCAGACCCGCGCGTGACGCGGCTCGGAAAGTATCTGCGGCGGCTCAGTCTCGACGAGTTGCCGCAACTGCTGAACGTCCTGCGCGGCGACATGAGCGTCGTCGGGCCGCGCCCGCCGATTCCTTACGAGGTGGAATCCTACGCGCTCTGGCATCGCAAGCGGCTCGACATGAAGCCGGGCTTGACCGGCCTCTGGCAGGTTTCGGGGCGCAACCGCCTGACGTTTGACGAGATGGTCAGGCTCGACCTGTTCTACATCGAGAATTGGTCGCTGCTCCTCGACCTCAAGATTATCCTGCGCACGCTGCCCGTCGTCCTGCGCGGCCACGACGCTTATTAGCCCGTTTCTTCTCTGCGTCTCACGCCGTAGACGCTAGAGAGCACACAGCAACTCTTGCATCCGGCATGAATCCTGATTCGACTTCCACGCTCGCACGTTCTCTCGAACGCGCGCTGACGTGGAGTCTCTTCGCGTTCGCTTTCTGCGCGCCGCACTCCATCGCGGCGACGCAGGCGGCGTGGATTCTCGCCATGCTCCTGTGGTCTGCGCGCCTCTTCGTGCGACCGCGCCCCGCGCTCCGGCGCACGCCCGTAGATTATGCGCTGCTCGGCTTCTTCATCCTCACCTTCATCTCCGCGCTCTGCTCCTACGAACCTTTCATCTCCATCGGCAAGCTGAGAGCGGCGAGCCTGTTCACCATCGTCTACGTTACGGCCCAGAACGTGCGCTCGCGTCGCCTGATGCGCGCGCTCGTCCTGACGCTCGTCGCCTCGTGCCTGATTAACGTCGTCTACACGCTCGGCCTCTACGCAAGGGGACGCGGTGTGAAAGTCGTCTCGATGACCGCCGACAGTCCTCTGCGCGCGTCGGGCGTGCGCGAGGGCGACAGGCTGCTCGAAGTCGAGGGAAGACGCATCGGCTCGCCCGACGAGTTGGCGAGCGCGCTCGACAGGGCTGAGGAAGCGGCGCGCGCCGGCCGCGTAGGACGTGCTGAGGGAGGGGCGGGGCAGCCTCAGCCCGACGCGTCGGGGCAGCCTCAGTCGGCTGTGGCGGGACAGCCGACGCCGACAGTGCAGCCCACGTCGCGCGCGGCACGGCTGCGGGCGTATCGTCTGGAAACTTACCCGGTCTTTGAACTTCGACATGGCAGCCTGCGCGCGGGCGCGACGGCCGGGGAGCGACTCGGCCTGACGCGCTGGACGCGCGGGCGGGATGAACGCGCCAGCGGCTTCTACGGCCATTACGTGACCTACGCGGAGGTGCTGCAACTCGTCGCCTCGCTCGCGCTCGGTCTCTTTCTCGCCACGCGCCGCAAGTGGAGCCTGAGAGGAGCGTTCTTCGCATGCTCTTTCGCGGGGCTGGCCTGCGCGCTGCTCTTGACCGTGACGCGCGCTTCGTGGCTCGGACTGTTGCTCTCGGCCTTGACGGCCGTGCTCGTCGGCGCGAGTCGGCGTACGCTCTTCGTCGCCTGCGCCGTCGCCCTGCCGCTCGTCGTCACGGCCGCGCTCGTCTTACAGCAGAAGCGACAGGTCGGATTTTTAGACCCGCGCGAAGGCTCGACCGCATGGCGCTTGATGGTCTATCGCGAAAGCCTCGACCTGCTCGTGCGCGAGCCGCGACACCTGCTCGTCGGCGTCGGCATGGACTCGCTCAAGAAGCGTTACCGCGAGTTTGAACTGTTCGACAAGGGGCGGCAGAACATCGGCCACCTTCATTCGACGCCGCTGCAAATCGCCGTCGAACGCGGACTGCCGGCGCTGCTCGCATGGCTCGCGCTCGTCCTGCTCTACGCGCGCACGCTCTGGCGTCTGACGCGCCGCAAGGCCGCGTCCGCAGACGCCACCGAGCGCGGTTTCGTCCTCGGAGCACTGGGCGGGTTGGTCGGCTTTATGGCGAGCGGCGCGGTGCATTACAACCTCGGCGATTCGGAAGTGGTGATGGTCTTCTATTTCGTGATGGGGCTGGCGCTCGCGCTCGATGCGCTGGTGCGCGAAGAAGACGCGCAAGCCGACGCGACGTAAGCCGTTCAGAGTTCAGAGCAAGTTCAGGGGGAGATAACAGCCGAAGGGCGCGCGGGAGATGCGCGCTTCGGGGAGGGATTCGTGCGCCTCGAAAACGATAAGGAGGAAAGTCGATGATGAACTTCTTCAAGCAAGTGGCGGGCATCTGCGTCTTCGTCGTCGCCTTCACGGCGGCGGTCGCGCTGGCGCGTTTCTACGGCCTGCTCTCCGCGCCCGTGCTCTGGCTCGACGAGGTCAGGACGCCGGAAATCGCGCGCGTCGCACCCGCACGGGGCGGCGCACGCGAAGCCTTTGAAGTACCGCTCGCCGCGCGCTTCGTGACGCTCGACTTCGAGCGTCGCAGAAGCTACACGACGCTCGAACTCGACGGCGAGGTGTGGCGCGACGCGCCTGACAAACTGCGTGTCTGGACGTACTTCTTCACGCCCGAAGGCGCGGCGCGCGGCGAGGTCTGGGCGGCCGAGCCGGTCGAACTAACGCGCCTGTCAGGCGGTTCAGACATCTTCAAACTCAACGCCGAAGCGGCCTGCTCGTTTTGCGACGATGCAGATGCGCCGCCGAGCGGTTACTACGCACGCGTCTACGTCACGACCGATTCGCGCCCGCCCGTCAACCTGCACGCCGGCAACTTCGACTTCGACATCAAGACGGCGTCGCCCGTCCTCGTACAGGCGACGACGGCGCGGCGGCGTCTTTGAACTTCGAGGCCGACGAAATTTCGCGCGCAAGAACCGTGCGCGGCTTTCATTCAACCGACAACATGATTCGTTGATTCGACGGGAGGAGAAGCGATGTCTAACGAAGTGCGAAAAGATTTCCGGTCGAAGTTGAACCACAGCGGCGCGGGGCGCGCTTTCGGCGAGACGGGCGCGCGTCTCCTGCTGCTCCTGCTCAGTGTCATCTCCGCCGCACTGCTCTCGGCGGCCTGTTCGACCGGCGACCACGCCAATTCCAATGCCAGCAGCGCGGGCGAGAAGAACGTCGGCCTGACGACCACCTCGAACACGGCGAGCATGATGGCGAACACGAACACCAGCGGAACTGCCGGCGCGTCCGCCACGCGCATGAGAGCCGACGCTGACGCGCGTTACTACGACGAGCCGGCCGACGCGGAGAACTACAGCGAGATTGACGAGAACCCCTTCCGCGAAGTGGCGCGCGCGCCGCTCTCGACCTTCTCGGTCGATGTGGATACGGCGTCCTACAGCAACACGCGACGCTTCATCAACGACGGTCAGCTTCCGCCCAAAGATGCCGTGCGCGTCGAAGAGTTGATTAACTATTTCTCTTACGACTACCCGCAACCGGCCGGGACAGCGCCCTTCTCCGTGACGGCCGAAGTCGGCGAGTGCCCTTGGAATCGTGAGCATCGCCTCGTCCACATCGGCCTCCAAGGCCGACGCGTGCAGACGGAGAATCTGCCGCCCGCCAACCTCGTCTTCCTCATTGACGTTTCCGGCTCGATGGACGAGCCGCGCAAACTCCCGCTCTTGAAGTCCGCGCTCCGCATGCTCGCAGAGCAGTTGACGGCGCGCGACCGCGTGGCCGTCGTCGTCTATGCCGGGACAAGCGGCCTCGCGCTGCCCTCGACGCCGGGCGACCGCCGGAGCGAGATTCTGGGCGCTATCAACCGTCTCGAAGCAGGCGGCTCGACCAACGGCGGCGAAGGCATCCAACTCGCCTATCGCATCGCGCAGGAGAATTTCATACGCGGCGGCACGAACCGCGTCGTCCTCGCCATCGACGGCGACTTCAACGTCGGCGTGACGAACGAAAGCGAACTCGTCCGGCTCATCGAAGAGAAGCGGCGCGGCGGCGTCTCGCTCTCCGTCCTCGGCTTCGGGACGGGCAATCTCAACGACTCGATGATGGAGAAACTGGCCGACAAAGGCGACGGTAACTACGCCTACATAGACACCTCTGCTGAAGCGCGCAAGGCTCTCGGCGAACAGGTCGCCGGAACACTCGTGACGATTGCGAAGGACGTGAAGATTCAGGTCGAGTTCAACCCGCGTCTCGTCGCAGGCTATCGCCTCATCGGTTACGAGAACCGCCTGCTGCGCTCCGAAGACTTCAACGACGACGCAAAGGACGCGGGCGAAATCGGCGCAGGCCACACCGTCACGGCGCTCTACGAAGTCGTCCCGGCGGGACGGAAAGTCAACGCTACGGGCGTCGATAAACTCAAATATCAGGAGCCGGTCGCGCCTGCGGCCGGGGCGCAGAGCAGCGAGATGTTGACCGTCAAACTCCGCTACAAAGAGCCGGCAGGCCGCGAGAGCCAACTCGTCAGCGTGGGCGTCGCCGACCGGGGAGCCGCGCTCTCGGAAACGTCGGAAAACTTCCGCTTCTCGGCGGCGGTCGCAGCCTTCGGCATGCTCCTGCGCGACTCGAAGCACAGAGGCGACATCGGCTACGACCAAGTGTTGCAACTGGCGCGCGACTCGACCGGCGCAGACCTGCGCGGCTATCGACGCGAGTTCATCAGTCTCGCACAAGCGGCGCGCACGCTCGCCGCGCGCGAAGGCACGGGAAGATAAACGAAACGCAAGACGAAGAAAGCGCGGCGGGCGTCTTCAGTC